>JAEUMA010000310.1 GCA_016793565.1 Rhizobiaceae bacterium | reverse complement strand
AACATGCTTCCTGCAACCATTGCAGCGGGAGCCTACCTGCCTGCGCGCGTGAAGAAGGAACTGGACTGGCCGCTGCCGATCGCCAACGGAGCCAAGGGGATGCCCGCAAAGCGCGTCCAGGAATGGTTGACGCTGCATGGCTTCGCCGTCGTTATCGACGGGCAGTTCGGAGCCGCGACCGAGAAGCGGCTACGCGATTTCCAGACCGCCAACGGTATCGCGGCCACCGGCGTGGTCGACGCCCGCACCCACGAGCGGCTCGTCGCCCCTCTGGTCAAGGCGCTGACGCCGATCGCGTCAGGCAGCCATGGCCTGCCGGCGCTGATTGCAGCCTACGGCCGCCAGCATGTGGCGCAGCATCCGATGGAGGCCGGCGGCGACAACCGCGGGCCCTGGGTTCGAGCCTACCTCAACGCTGATGGGCCGGAGTGGCGGTGGTGCGCCGGCTTCACATGCTTCGCGCTGGAGCAGGCCAGCAGAACCCTGGGAAAGACGGCGCCGATAGCGTCGTCCGCCAGTTGCGACGTGCTCGCCATGCAGGCCAAGCAGAAGGGTCTCTACGTTCCGGCGATCGCAGTGGCATCGGGTAGCGTACCGAAGTCGCGCCTCGTGCCAGGCACCTTCTTCCTGATCCGAAAGACGTCCAACGACTGGACGCATGTCGGCATCGTCACCCATGCCGACGCAACCACCTTCGACACGCTGGAAGGCAATACCAACGACGACGGGTCGGCCAATGGCTTCGAGGCGGTGGCACGCACGAGAAACTACGCCGGGAAGGACTTCATCGTTTGGTAGACGCAACATATGCCCCTGCGCCGCCGGAGCGGCAGCGCAGGGTCGTTGCGCGGATCAGTACGGTATGACGGTATCCGTGATTCTGCGGATGGTGACGCGGCGGTTGCGCCAGTTCTCGTTCTGCGTAGGCACGAGCAGGAATTCCTCGCCGTAGCCGACCGTTTCCAGCGCCCTGCGCGGAATGCCGAACTCCCGCACCAGCACTGACCGCAGCGAGGCGGCGCGCGCCTCGGACAGCCGCTGGTTGGCGGCGGCCGAACCCACCGCGTCGGTATGCCCTTCGATCAGGAACACCTCCCGGCGGTTTCGGCGCAGGATTCGCTCCATGGCATCGGCAATATTCTCGACCTTGGAATACTGCGACGGCAGGATCTCCGACGAGCCGAAGGCGAAGTTGATCGCCTGGATGTCGATCGACGGCGCTCTGCGCCGCAGTTCCGGCCTGCGCTTCAGTTCAGGCACGGTCACGCGCTCCTCAGGCTTGACCCGCATCCGGGGAGCGGCATCGAGCTGGCGCTCGATCTGCGATGCCGAAGGCATGGCCTCCTGTGCCAATGCGTTGGGAATGGCGATGAGGAGCGCGAGTGCGGCGATGGCGAAACGGTGCTTGATCATGGTCCTTCTCCGAGCAAGGCCCGATAGGGCGTTGGGAGAACCTTGCCTACGGCAGCCTGAAACCGCGATGAACGAGGCGTTCAGCTATTTCCAGGCCGGCCGCATCACGCTAGCCGAACGGTCCGTCAGCGTCATCGGATGAACCACTTCGGTCGCTTGGGCGACCGGAGAAAAGCCCATCTTCTGATAAAGGGGCAGCGCGGCCGGATGATCGAGCGTGCAGGTCTGCACGGTCACGCGCTGCGGCCCGGTCGACCATGCCGCCGCGATCGCCGCACCCAGGAACCAGCGGCCGAGCCCCTGCCCAGTCGCATGCTCCATCATGCCGAAGTAGGCGATCTCCGTTTCCTCGGGCCGAGCAGGCTTGATGTCGAAGAAGCCGGCTGGCGCGCCGTCGACGTAAAGGACGCGAATGTCGCGATCCGCCGCATGGATGGCCGCAGCCAGTTCCTCATCGTCCAGGCGAAGCGCATTCACCCAGTTCCATTTCCGGCCGACGCGGTCGAGCAGATAGCGATAAAAGTGCAGCGGAATGGCACGCGTCCGCAACAGGGCGATCTGCCGGTTGTAAGGCAGCGGCGGATAGAAGGCAGGCTGCCGCTCCATGTCGAGGAAGGTCACCGTAACCGTAATCGGCTCCGGTTGGGCGATATCGCTCATTGCGCGGACTTGCCGGCTTCGACCGGCGTGTCGGCGCGCCCGCCCCATTCCGTCCAGGAGCCGTCGTAGAGCTTGTTGTCGGTGTGGCCCAGCGATTCCAGCGCCAGCGTGATGACGGCGGCCGTGACGCCCGATCCGCAAGACGTCACGACGGGAGACCCAAGGTCGAGCCCCGCCTCCTGCAGCCTGGTCTTCAGTTCCTCTAGGCTCAGCAGCGAGCCGTTCCGCGAGAGCGACGCCGCCGGCACGTTGCGCGCACCCGGCATGTGACCCGGTCGCACCCCGGGCCTCGGCTCCGGCTCGGTGCCAGCGAAGCGGCCGGCGGGGCGCGCGTCGGCGATCTGGCGCTCGCCGCCCGCCACGACCTTGCGCATTTCCTCCAGGCTGGCGACCCGCCCGGCGTCGAAGTTCACGTGAAAAAAGCAGGGCGCGACCTTGGTCTGCTCCGTGGTCACCGGGCGGCCCTCGCGCTTCCAGCGGTCGATGCCGCCGTCGAGGATGTAGACCTGGTAAACGCCCATCACCCGAAACATCCACCACACGCGCGGTGCCGAGAAAACGCCCGGCCCGTCGTAGACGACGATCGTGTCGTCGGCCGAGATCCCCATCGATCCGGCATGGCGGGCGAACACTTCCGGCCGCGGCAGCGTATGCGGCAGGGGCGCGTCCGGCTCGACGACCGCGTCCTGATCGAAGAAGACGGCGCCGGGAATGTGGCCGGCCTCATACTCGGCGCGCGCGTCGCGGCCCTGTGCCGGCAGGTACCAGGAGGCGTCGACCACCGTCACGCCGGGTTTGCCCAGCCTGCTCTGCAGCCACTCGGCATCCACGACGAAAGGGCTGGTCTCGGCCATCGACGTCTCCACGCGGTTCAGCGGCCGCCATGTTGCACATTCGCGCCCGCGCCGAAAGCGGCGAACGCTAAACCGCGGGCGCGGCTCCAAAGCGAATGCGGAAGCGTCGGTTCTCGCGACCCTTCTTTTCGATCTTTCCGATGTGGATCTCGCCCACCTCGCCGGTGGACCGCACATGCGTTCCGCCGCAGGGCTGGCTGTCGATAGCGGCGTTCTCGCCGATGCACACGAGCCGGATGCGGCCAGTGCCTGAGGGAGGCCGCACATTCTTGGACTTCACCAGCGTCGGGTTGGCGGCCAGTTCCTCCTCGGTGATCCAGCGGGTGAAGATCGGATAGTCGGCCCGCACCAGATCCATCAGCTTCGCCGTCACGTCTTCCTTGGTCCATCCCGCATCGGGAATGTCGAAGTCGACGCGGGAATCGTCCTCGGCGACCGCCGCCCCGGTAATCGGGTAGGGGCAAACGACGGTCAGCAGATGACAGGCCGCGTGCATGCGCATCAGCAGGTGGCGGCGTGCCCAGTCGATCCGCAGCCGCACGCGCTCGCCGACCAGCGGCAATTCGCCTCCCGCGGCTGGCAGATGGACGATCTCGTCCTTGGTTTCGCCGGTAACGGTGGCGCCAACCGCCACGCTCGTTCCGTCGCCGCGCAGGATCATGCCGGTATCGCCCGGCTGGCCGCCGGAGGTGGCGTAGAATATGGTTCGGTCGAGAACGATCCCGCCGCGTTCGTTCACCGCCACCACCACGGCTTCGCCCTCGCGCAGATAGGCGTCTTCCCGGAACAGCGTCTCGGTAACGAAGGCCATCAGGTCGTTTTCTCGAACGGCACCGCGATCTCGACCTTGCGTTCGAGCCAGGACGGCGTCGGCAATCCCTTTTCGCGCAGGAAAGCCGGGTTGAAGAGCTTGGACTGGTAGCGCGTGCCGTAGTCGCACAGGATCGTCACGATGGTATGGCCCGGACCAAGTTCGCGCGCCAAGCGGATCGCACCCGCGATGTTGATGCCAGAGGAGCCTCCGAGGCACAACCCCTCCTCCTGAACCAGATCGAAGATGATCGGCAGGGCCTCGTCGTCCGGAATCTGCCACGAGAAATCGGGAGCGAACCCCTCCAGATTTGCCGTGATTCGGCCCTGGCCTATGCCTTCCGTGATCGAAGTGCCTTCCGACTTCAGCACGCCTTCCGTGTAGAAGCTGTAGAGGGCGGCACCCAGCGGATCGGCCAGTCCGATCTTCACGTTAGGCCTGCGGGCGCGAAGTCCCGCGGCGACGCCGGCCAAGGTGCCGCCCGTGCCGACGGCCGACACGAAACCGTCGACCTTGCCACCCGTCTGCGCCCAGATTTCCTGTGCCGTCGTGCGAACATGACCGTCGCGGTTGGCGACATTGTCGAACTGGTTGGCCCAGATCGCGCCGCTGGCCTCGCTCCGCGCCAGTTGCTCGGCCAGTCGCCCGGAGAGCTTCACATAGTTGTTCGGGTTCTTGTACGGAACGGCCGGCACCTCGATCAGTTCAGCGCCGAGCAGCCGCAGCGCGTCCTTCTTCTCCTGGCTCTGCGTGTCCGGAATGACGATGACGGTGCGATAACCCAGCGCCTTCGCCACCACGGTCAACCCGATGCCGGTGTTGCCGGCCGTGCCTTCGACGATCAGTCCGCCCGGCGCCAGCAGGCCCTTCTCTTCCGCGTCGCGGATGATGAAAAGACCTGCACGGTCCTTGACCGACTGGCCGGGGTTCATGAATTCGGCCTTGCCGAGGATCTCGCAGCCGGTTTCTTCGGAGGCGCGCCGCAGCCTAATCAGCGGCGTGTTGCCGATGACGTCAATGACGGAAGAGAACATCGCATTTTCCTGTTTGGGTCGGCACCGTAGAAATCGGCAACAGCGGTATCAAGGATTGTTTTTCTCCGGCAACGACCAAACAGGCCATTGCCATGCTCGTCCAAGGCCTGCCCGCAGGATTCCGCTGGTCCTGCGGCCGCACGCGTGTTCGGAGCTCCATGCCGGCGACCCGATCTCAGCGAATGGGTGGCAAACCGGGCGGCGTCGTGGCAAATGTCGAACCGTATTGCGAGGGGCACTGTATCGATGGGGCTTTACCGGGCTAGGCCGGGCGACGGAGTAGCGTGGATCACCGGCGCCAGCACGGGCATCGGCCGCGCGCTCGCGCGCGACCTCGCCCGCGACGGCTACACTGTCGCCGCGACCGCACGCGACGAGGATCGGCTGGCGACGCTGGTCGATGAGGCCGCCGGCTTTCCCGGGCGAATCGTGCCGTTTCCCTGCGACGTCACGGAAGAATC
>JAEUMA010000301.1 GCA_016793565.1 Rhizobiaceae bacterium | reverse complement strand
GATCGCAAAGCGCCTCGTCAGAATGTAAGGCATTTCGGTGAGACGGATCGGCTGGTGACGATCACCTGAGCCCTGCCTCAGGCGACTCCCACCGGCGGGGCGCAGCGACCGGGCTTCTGACGTAGTCGGTGGCCTCCGTCCCCGTAGCGCACTCAACACGCCAAAACCGCCACGTGCCGCACGGAGCTCGTATGTGGGCGGTGAGTTCGCCGGGGTCGCCGTTTCCATATTGGGCGTTGCCGGTTAGGGATTGCCTTGCTTGGCGGAGGGAGTGGGATTCGAACCCACGGTGGGCTTGCACCCACGCCGGTTTTCAAGACCGGTGCCTTAAACCGCTCGGCCATCCCTCCAAGTCATTGATTCGACTTAAGCTTTTCGAGCTCTTGAAAGCGCCTTACAGCGAATTGCCATCGAACCATCCTCAGCACTCCGGCTTTACCGCGCGCCGGATCGCAGCGTCAACCTGTTCTGCGGCGCCGCTCGCATGCCGGACATCAAACGCATGGATCGCGGCGATTTCTGCCAGCTGCTTCAATACCGCGGGCGCGTATCGTCGATGTCGGGCTGGCGCTCGGTATCCGCAACCGCAGGGCAGGGTGGTGCTGAAGCAACGCGGCTGGAGCGTTGCCAGCATGAAGGACGACTGGAATACGATCTACCCACGGTGAACGAGGAGGCGCGCCGCCGCCCGAGCTGTCCGTCACCCGACCCAGAAGCCGTCCTCGATGTTGGGTGCGTTGTTGGTGAGGTTTTCGGCGCTCGTGGCGAAGGCGACGAGGGTCGCTTCGCGCGAGAGGTCGTCGGCGAGCGCGTCCTCCCAGAAGTCGGCGCCGGCGTCGTCCGCCTGGCGGCCAAGCGCGTTCTCGTAGAGCGCGTCGATGAAATCCGCATCGGAAGGATCGGCGCTGTAGTTCTCCGCGAACTCGTCGGCATCGAGGAAATAGGCGGCGACTGCGAGCGCCGCGCCTTGCGGGCCGAGATGGTCCGACAACTGGTCGAGAATGCCGCTCCAGAAGCGCAAGTCCATTCAAGGCGGCCGCGCCGCGAATGCCGCCGAACGACTGCCGACTACGGCCGCGGACACCGATGCCGCGGCCGCCAGATATACGCCGGCGATCAACCCGTCACGGCACCGGCGGGGGAGGTGGCGGAGGCATCATGGACGGGTCGAAGTTCGGAAACTTTGCGATCAGAGGCTGGACCGCCTCGACGCAGGTCCGTATGGGCTCGTCGCCGCAATCCACGCGCAGCCCGACGCCACGTCCGAACTCCAGGCGGAAGCCCTTGCCGGCCTGTTCGGGCCCGCCACGGCGCCAGGGACGGTCGCCCGGACCTTTTCCCGGCGGTGGCGGCGGCATCGCTGCGTCTTCGGCCGGCGGAGGCGGTGGCGGAGGCGTTTCGGCCTGCTGCGCCATCGCCTGGGTAACGAAAGCGAGGGCGACGCCCGCGGCCAACAATGTTCTGGTGATCATGGCGAAACTCCGTGATGGTCGTGCCGCAGCAGAACGCGCCGGAGGGGCCTTCGTTGCCAGGGGGGCACAGTGAATTTCGTGACGGGGCGTGATGGACATCCCGACGAACCGAAGTCGCATAAGATAGATTATGGAACTTATGCGTCGACGGAAAGCCCGGCAATGCGGGCTTTCGCAGCTTTCAGCAGCGGCCTGGTCTCCACCTCGAACACGGCGTCATGCGCGCCGGCCGCGGCGAAGACGCGGTCGAATGCGAGCAGCGTCTCGTCGGCGAAGGCCTGTATGTCGATCAGGTGTCCGATGGGTGCGACGCCGCCGATGGCAAAGCCGGTCACGTCGCGGACATGGCGCGGCTCGGCGCGCTTCAGCGGTTCGCCAGCCAGCGTGCCGGCCTTGCCGAGGTCGAGCCGGTTGGGACCGGAAAGCAGGAACAGATAGAGACGCCCGCTGCGCTGGCCCTGGAACACCAGCGACTTGACGATCTGCGCGATATCGCATCCGCACTGGGCGGCGGCTTCCTCGGCTGTGCGCGTGGACTCGCCCATGCGGCGCACGGCGATCGCCAGCCCGGCGTCAGCCGCCGCCTGCGTCACGCGTTCGATGCTTCCGGCCATGGCGCTATTCCTCGTATGGCAGTTCCAGCACCATGCCGTCGAAGGCCGGAACGACGTGGCCCGGCGTCTCGGCCAGCACGGTTTCGTAGTCCAGCGGCGTGTGCATGTGGCTGAGCACGGCGCGTCGCGGCTCTAAGCGGTCGATCCACGCCAAAGCCTCGGTCAGCGACAGATGGCTCGGATGCGGCTTGTACTGCAGTGCATCGATGACCAGCACGTCTAGGCCCGCCAACATCGTGGCGGTGGCGGCAGGAAAGTCGCTGACGTCGGAGCAATAGGCGAGGCCGCCGATGCGGAAGCCGAGCGAGACGATGTCGCCATGCTGCTGCGGCAACGGGGTGAGGGCGATCGGACCGCCCTCGCCTGCGATGATCACCGGACGCTCGTGCAAGATGACATGCGCCTTCAGGATGGGCGGATAGGAACTGCCTTCCGGCGTCTCGAAGCAATAGCCGAATGCGCTGCGCAGCCGCTCCAGCGTCGGCGCGTCGGCGTGCACGTCCATCATGCGGCGCTGTTCGAGCACATAGCCGCGCAGATCGTCGATGCCGTGGATATGGTCGGCATGCGGATGCGTGTAGACGGCGGCGTCGATGCGCCTCACGCGGGCCATCAGCATCTGCTCGCGGAAGTCCGGCCCGGTATCGATCACGACGCGCGTCGTACCGGAGGCCGACACGCGTTCCACCATGGCGGCCGAACGCGTCCGGCGGTTCTTCGGGTTGGCGGGATCGCAGGCGCCCCAGTCGCCGGTGATGCGAGGCGTACCCGGGGACGAGCCGCAGCCGAGAATGGTGAACCGCAGCGTGTCCGTCATGCGTTCGCCATTCGGCGCCTCACGGCCGAGGCACCTTGCTGAACAACCGGAAGAAATTGTCGGTGGTGATGCCCGCGATCGCGTCGCGCGAGACGCCGATGGTCTCGGCCAGCACGGCGGCCGTGGATACCAC
>JAEUMA010000289.1 GCA_016793565.1 Rhizobiaceae bacterium | reverse complement strand
GCTTTCGCTGGAGCGGCTGAACAGGATGGAGGCGCCGGACACGGCCGGCATGACCGTGCAGGCCGAGGCGGGCGTCGTGCTGGAGAAGCTGCAGACTGCCTGCCAGGCCGCCGGCCTGCGCTTCGGTCTCGACCTCGGCGGGCGCGGCAGCGCCATGGTCGGCGGTCTCCTGTCGACCAATGCCGGCGGCTTCCAGGCTTTGCGCTATGGGCTGGCGCGCGATCAGGTGCTGGGGCTCGAATGCGTGCTGGCCAGCGGCAAGGTGCTGAGCCACCTCGTTCCCTATGCGAAGGACAATACCGGCTACGATCTGAAGCACCTGTTTATCGGCGCAGAGGGAACGCTGGGCGTCATCACCCGCGCCGTGCTTCGGCTCCATCCTGCGCCGCTGACGGTCAATACAGCGTTGCTGGCATTCGAGAACTTCGACGCCGTCATACGCGCGCTGCACTCCATGCGGCAGTCGTTCCAGGGCACGCTTTCCTGCTTCGAGATCATGTGGCGCGAATTCTACGACTTCAATGTCGAGGCGATCTGCCCGGCGTCCCCGCCGCTGCCCGCCGGCTCGCCGTTCTATGTGCTGTGCGAAACCGAGGGCTTCGACAAGGTTTCCGACGATACCCGTTTCGAGGCCGTCATGACCGGTCTGCTGGAAAGCGGAGACGCAAGTGACATCGTCATCGCGCAGTCCTCGCGTCAACGCGCCGACATCTGGCGCATCCGCGAGGAATTTGAGCCGGAGAAGGATCTGTTCAAGGTGATGGTCGACTTCGACATCTCGCTTCCGATCAACACCATGGAGCGCTTCGCCGCCGATGCGGAGGCGCTGCTCGCACAACACGTTCCCGAAAATCTCGGCCTGCACATCATCGGTCACCTCGGCGACGGCAACCTGCATGTGACGACCGGGCTCCCGACGCCCGAGCGCAAGACGCAAGTGCAGCGCCTGATGTACGAGCTCATAGCCGCCTACAAGGGTTCCATCTCCGCCGAACACGGTATCGGACTGGCCAAGAAGGCCTTTCTCGGCCATTCGCGCTCGGCCGACGAGATCCAAACCATGCGCGCCATCAAGGCCGCGCTCGATCCGCGCAACATCCTCAATCCGGGCAAGATATTCTGACCGCGCGGAATGTGTGGGTTCGTTCGCTACAGCTTCCCTTCGAGCAGGGTCTGGCCGCCGTCGAGAACGAGACTTCGGCCTGTCATGTAGGCGGCCGCGTCGGACGCGAGGAATAGCGTTGTTTCCGCGACTTCGGCCGGCGTGGCGAGGCGCTTGAGCGGCGTCGACAGAGCCATGCTGTCCATGATCTCGTCGCCGACCTCCGCGCGCACGTTCTCGGTGTCGACGTTGCCGGGCGCCACGACGTTGACGGTGATGCCGAACTCCGCCCCTTCGATGGCAGCGCATCGCGCCAGGCCTTCGAGCCCCGCCTTGCTGGCCGAATAGTGCGCGTGGTCCGGATAGGAGACCAGTGGGCCCGTGATCGATCCGGTCAAGACGATGCGACCGTAGCGCTGCCGTTTCATGACCGGGAAGCAGGCCTGAATGGCGAGGAAAGGCCCCTTCAGATTGACTGCCAGAACGCGGTCCCACTCGTCCTCGGATATTTTCTCGATCGGGTTCAGCGGGTAGATGCCCGCGACCTGAGCGAGAATGTCGATCCTTCCGTGCAGATCTTGCGTCGCCTGCACGACGTTTTGCATGTCCGTTCGGCTGGCGATGTCGGCGTGCATGTAGCTGACCCGGTCCGGAAATGTACCGGCGAGTGACGTGCCGAGCTGATCGTTGACGTCCGCCAGCACGACGGCTGCTCCTTCCTGTACGAAGGCTTCCACCACCGCCCTTCCGATGCCGCGCGATCCTCCGAGAACGATCGCGGTCTTCCCCTCCAGTCTTCCCCGCATCCCTTTTCCTCCATATCGTAAATTGCCGTTTGTTTTCTATGTGATAGGCCGCACCGACGCGCGGCCGCGCGCCAGTCCGGCGAGCGTAACCAGTGCGCGCTTCAGCCTCTTGTCGTCGGGATCGCCGCCGAGCGAGATGCGTACGGCGCGGGGGTCATGGCCGGGCGTCGCCGAAAACAGCGGTCCAGCCGCAACCGAAACGCCCAGCCGGAAGGCCTCGGCGGCAAAGCCGGTCGAATCCCAGTGGTCGTCGAGTTCGAACCAGCGATGCATCGAAGGCGATAGCTCGGATGCCGGACGAGGTCCCAGAATGGCGTCGAGCAGCACTTGACGTTGCGCCAGCGTTTCGGACTGATCCCACGCGGCCCGCATCGCGGCGCCATTGTTGATCAGCCGCGTCGCGATCTCGGCGACGATTGGTGACGTCATCATGGTGATGGCCCGCAGCGCTGGAAGCAGTTGGCGCTGCAGGCGCGCCCGCGCCGCCACGAAACCGACGCGGATGGATGCCGCCACCGCCTTGGAAAGGCTGGTCACATAGATTGTCTTTTCGGGGAGCAGCTCGAAATAGGACGGAAGTGGGGTAGCAAGAAGAAAGCCGTAGGCGTCGTCCTCGACGATCGTCAGGTCGTGCTTCTGCGCAACCGCGACGATGGCCTTGCGGCGCTCCAGGCTTGCGGTGATCGAAGTCGGGTTGTGCAGTGTCGGCATGGTGTAGAGCAGGCGCGGACGGTATTCGCGGCAGGCCCTGTCCAGATCTTCTGGCGCCAGTCCTCCGGCATCCATGGCAACCGGCCGGATGCGGACGTTTGCGATATTGGCCACCGTCACGATCCCGGGCCAGGTCAGCCCTTCCGTCAGGATCGCGTCGCCGTTGTTGCACAGCGCCATCAGCACCGTGGCGAGGCAGCCTTGCGATCCGGGAACCAGCACGATCTCGTCGGGATGCGCGTGGACACCGATGAAGTTGAGCCAGGCTGCCCCGGCCTCCCTCTGGGCGACGCTGCCGGCTACCGGCTGGGAACCGGTCAGCGTCCGCACATCCGCCACCGTGAGAAGTTCGGTCAGGCCCTTCTGGACGGACCGGGCGGCCGGGCCCATCAGCGCCTCATTGAAGCTCAGGTCGATCAGCCCGCTGGTGTCGCGCAGCGAGCCGTCCAGCGCTTCCAGCGCCGAGCCTGCACCGCGTCGCGACGGCTTCTTGTCCGCATCCGCGCCGGCCGCGGGATCGGAGCCCGCCAACGACGACACGAAAGAACCGCTGCCGACCCGGTTGACGAGCAGGCCTCGGCTCTGGAGTTCGGCATAGGCACGCGTCACCGTCGAGACGGATAGGCCGAGCCTATGCGCCATGTCTCGATGCGTCGGAAGCTGCGCGCCGGCTGCTATCCGCCCGCTGAGGATCGCGTCGGCCAGCCCCTCGGCGAGGACCTGATATCGTTTGCCGCCACCGATCGGCAGCACGCTCTTCCAGTCAGTAGACACCGCAAGTCATTCCTGTTCTACGGCGAGGAAAATTGTACTGAAATCATGACAATGTTGCTTGATGAACTGCAGTTGCCGCTAGTTCATGAACCTAAAATACTGAAATCGCAATAGAAAAAATTGTCTGGCGTTTGTCTTCATATGTATTGACCGCGAAACAAGTTGATGGTGTTGTTGGTCTTCGGATACTTCGAAATTCCATTGGCAACCGTGTCGCTCGCCGAACCAGACGTGGATGATCAGCCACCGACTGGACCGGATTCGTGCGCTTCGACGGAGGGAAGAATGCTGTTCGTAAACACCAATAGACGCCGCGTCTTGCAGTCGATCGCCTCAGCCGGCTCTCTGCCGCTGGCGCTCAGCCTGGGGGTCAACCGGTCGGTGGCGGATGACGATCTGCGGGTCTTCGACTTCGCCGGCTATGAAGTGCCCGATCTGCATCAGCCCTACATCAAGAAGTATGGTTCGTCGCCCAGCATCACCATCTTTGCCGATGGCGACGAGGCGTTCGTCAAGCTGCGCTCGGGCTTCAATACCGATCTGGTGCATCTCGGCACGTTCGAGGTGCAGCGCATGCGCGATGCCGGTCTGATCGAACCCTGGGATGTGAGCCGGCTTTCGAACTGGCCGGACGTGTTCCCCTATTTCAACGACGCGCCCGGAATTCTCGGCGACGGCAAGCTTTGGATGATCCCCACCGACTGGGGCTACGACTCGGTGCTCTACCGGACCGATCTCGTCGACGTGCCGGAGCAGTCCTGGTCACTTCTGTGGGACAAGCGCTACGCCGGCAAGATTTCCTATGGCACCGAGCTCTATCCGGCCATCGCCGGCGCGGCCTTGACGCTGGGCATCAAGGACCCGTTCAATGCCAGTGACGAGGAGTTCGACAAGATCCACAAGCGGCTCACCGAACTGCGCGACCTCGTGAAGTTCTTCTGGAGCGACCCGACGACGGTGGAACAGGCGATAGCGTCCGGCGAGGTCGTGGCGGCGTGGACCTGGTCGTCGTCCTACAAGACGCTGAAGTCTCAGGGCGTGCCGGTCAAGCTGATGCAGAAGCCGAAGGAAGGCGTCAGCAGCTGGGTCGCTGGCTTCTGCCGGCTCAAGAACGGCGGTAACGAGCAGAAGGCCTACGACTATGTCGACGCCTGGCTCTCGACCGAAACCGGCAAATGGCTGATCGAGAACTACAGTTACGCTTCCGTCAATCGCAAGTCGTTCGATCTCGTGGACCCGGCGATTCTGGCCGACATCGGCCTGAGCGCGCCTTCGGAACTGCTCGAGCAGTCGCTGACCAACACCGCGATGGCGCCGGAACTGCACGAGCGCTACTCAAACATGTTCCTCGAGGTGCAGTCCGGCTTCTAGCCGCCGGTTGCTTCTGCCGCCCGTCGACCTTGTCTCATCCTGGTGCTGCAATGCGTTCTACCGAACTGGGGCCCAATCAGGACCTGATTGGCAGGCGTGGCTCCCGCAAGCTGCTCAACGCGCCGGCGCTGATCCTCGACCTGGACGCCTTCGAGCGGAACATGGCGAGGATGTCGGACAGCGTCCAGCGGAACGGGTTGCTGCTGCGGCCGCACGCCAAGGCGCACAAGTCAGCGAACGTCGCGCGGCGGCAGGTCGCCGCCGGCGCCGTTGGCATCAGCTGCGCCAATCTCGACGAGGCCGAAGTGGTCGCCGACGCCGGCGTGGAGAGTATTCTCGTCACTTCTCCGGTCGGTGGCCCGGCGGGCATTGAGCGTCTGGTCGGCCTTGCCGCACGGGTTCCCGACGTCATCGCCACCGTGGACGACGCAGGCTATGTCGAGGCGCTGGCGTCGCATGCGGCACAAATGGGCGCTTCGCTGCGCGTGCTGATCGATGTCGACGTCGGCCAGCATCGCACCGGGGTGGTCGATGTGCAGGGCGTGGTCGATCTCGCCCGCCGCGTCAAGGCGACCGATGCCCTGCGCTACAGCGGCCTCCAGGCCTATTACGGCCATCTTCAGCATGTCCCGGCCTATGCCGACCGTCGCGTGGTCGTGCACCGCGCGCTGGAGAAGCTCCGCCTCGTAACCCAGGCGCTTAACAGCGCCGGCCTGCCGCCCGAAATCGTCTCGGGCGGCGGCACGGGAACCTTCAGCATCGACGCCGACGCCAGGGTTCACACCGAACTGCAGCCCGGGTCCTATCTCTTCATGGACAGGCAGTATGCCGCGGTGGAACTGACGCCCGAACATCACTCGCCCTTTGAGCAGTCGCTGTTCGTCCAGACGATCGTCGTCAGCGTCAACCAGCCCGATCTCGCGGTGGTCCTCGGCGGCTGGAAGGCCTTCGCCACGGAGGCCGATGTGCCGGTCGTCGCCCGCGGTGCGCCCGCGGATACCAGATATAGGTTCATGGGCGACGAGCACGGCGGACTGGCGCTGCCGGCCGGCAGCGCGCCGCTGGCGGTAGGCGCCGTGGTGGAATTGGTGCCGCCGCACTGCGACCCGACGGTCAATCTGTTCAGCCGATTCCATTGCGTGCGTGGCGACGATCTCGTCGACATCTGGCCGATCGAGGCGCGAGGCTACTAGTGGTGACGAACAATCGGTGCAGTCGGGGGGATACCGTAGAATGAAGGTGCTTGTACTGGGCGCGGGGGTCGTGGGAACCGCGACCGCATATTACCTGGCGAGGCTGGGCTGCAAGGTCGAGGTCGTCGAGCGGCAGCCGGCCGCCGGCATGGAGACGAGCCGCGCCAACGGTGGCGTCATCCATGTCAGCGAGGTCCAGCCCTGGGCGCAGCCGGGCATGCCCACCAAGATCATCGGCTGGCTCGGCCAGGAGAGCGCCCCCTTGCTGCTGCGCAAGAGCGCCATTCCGCATATGTGGCGCTGGGGCCTGGACTTCGCGCGCAACTGCACAGCCGAAAAGGCGCGGGCGCACAGCCTGACGAATTTGCGCCTGGCTATCCTCAGCCTCCGTTCCATCCAGGAACTG
>JAEUMA010000244.1 GCA_016793565.1 Rhizobiaceae bacterium | reverse complement strand
CGTAAAGGGCCTTACCGGCGCGGGCCGCCTTACGGACGATCCCGTCGGCGGCCGTTCCATCGCCGAGCTTGAGCAGCGCATCGGCGAAAGGAAGTTGCGCTGCCACTGGCGCTCTCAGCGGGCCGCCGGGAATGACATGGCCGTTGCCGACGCCCTGGCCGGAGCCGACGACGATCAAGGCGTAGTCGATGGCGACGCGCGCGCTCTGAAAGCCGTCGTCCATCACCAGGAAGTCGCAGCCGTTCTCCACCAGCAGCTTTCCAGCGGCGGCGCGGTCGGCCGAAATGGCGACCAGCGCGTCTCGCGCCAGCAACAGCGGCTCGTCGCCGACATGGCGGGCAAGGTCATGCTCGGGATCGACCAGGTGTGGGGTGCGGGCGCTGCCGCCATGTCCGCGCGAGAGTATGCCGGGCCGCAGGCCGGCGGCATGCGCGGCCCTGGCCATCGCGGCCGTGACCGGCGTCTTGCCGCTGCCACCGACGGTGAAATTGCCGACGCACAGCACCGGCACCGGCAGAGCAACCCGGGGCGCGTTGCGCATACGGGCAGCCGCTATGCGTCCGTAGACGGCAGAAGCGGGGGAGAGCGCGTAGGCGCGCCAATCGGGCGGTTCCCACCAGAACGTAGGAGACTCGCCGACCAACCTATTCCCGCCGTGTCGCAGTTTCGGCCAGCCTCGATTTGACGATCAGAGGCTGGATATAGGGCTCGAGTGCCTTCAGCGTACGGTTGAGCGCGCCGCGCATGTCCTCGACCGTAGCGGCGCCCGCCGCCATCATCTCGTGCCGTACGGCCTCGTTGTTGAGCAGGTAGTTGACGGCGCCCGCCAGCATGTCGCGATCGCGCACGATCTTGGCGCCGCCGCTGTCGATCAGCTTCTGATACGCCTCGCGGAAATTCTGCACGTTGCGGCCGGCCAGGACCGCGGTGTCGAGCATCGCTGGCTCGAGCGGGTTCTGGCCCCCCTCGGAGGTCAGCGAGCGGCCGACGAAGGCGATTTCCGTAAGCCGCAGGTAAAGCCCCATCTCCCCCATCGTATCACCGAGGAGGAGATCGGTATCCGCCGTGATGCGATCGCCCTTGCTGCGGCGCGCGACCTTCAGGCCCATCGCTTCGAACTCGGCCACCAAAGCGGGCCCGCGATCGGGGTGCCGGGGCACGATGATCGTCAGCAGGCCGGCATGGCGTCCGCGCAGCATGGTGTGCACCTCCGCCGCGACCGCTTCCTCCCCGTTATGCGTGGAAACGGCGGCCCAGGTCTTGCGCTGTCCGATCTGCCGCCGCAACACAGCCAGCGCCTTCTCGTCCGCGGGCGGAGGCGCGGTGTCCACCTTGAGGTTGCCGGATACCGTCACCGGCCGCGCGCCCAGCGCGAGGAAGCGCTCGCCGTCGACGTCGGACTGCGCAACCACATGCGCCAGGTTCTCGAACAGCGCCTCGGCCACGTTGGGGCGCTTTTTCCAGGCTTTGAAGGATCGATCCGAAAGCCGGCCGTTCACCAGCACCTGGGGTACGCGCCTGATGCCAAGTTCCAGGATGGTGACGGGCCAGATCTCGGATTCGGCGATGACCGCGAGGTCCGGCTTCCAGTGGTCCAGGAAGCGGCTGACGGCCGGCTTCAGATCGAGCGGCACGTATTGGTGGATGATGCGCTGGCCGAGCCGCTCTTCGGCGACTCGCGCCGAGGTCACCGTGCCGGTCGTCAGTATGACGTTGATGCCCTGGCGCAGGATGTTCTCGATCAACGGCACGATCGCCAGCGTTTCGCCCACGCTCGCAGCGTGAACCCAGATCAGGGGGCCGACCGGCCTCTCCCGGCTGGCGCGCCCGTAGCGCTCTCTGCGACGGCCGCTTTCCTCCTTGCCCTTGCCGGCCCGCCAGGCGACGTATCCGCCGACGAGCGGATAGGCGGCGGCCCCCACGAAGCGGTAGGTCCACAGGAGCGAGCGCGCCCACCTCTCGCTCATTGCGGCTGGTCAACCATCGCGTAGGCCTTGGCCGTCGCCGCGTTGAGCGCCTCGGTGAGTTCGCGGCGCTTGGCCTCCATCGTCGCCTCGTCGGCGTCCACCGGCACATGGATCGGCTCGCTCAACATCACCGCCATGCGGCCGAACGGCAGGTTGATGGTGGTCTTGTCCCAGGTCTTCTCCAGCACCTTGCGGCGACTGGTGGCCACCGCCAGCCCGACCACCGGACGGCCGGAGAGCTTGGCCAGCGTCACCACGCCAAGGCCGGCCTCGCGCGGAGTGCCGTGGGGAATATCGGCGATCATGGCCACGTTGCTCCCACCGTCCAGTGCCTTTTTCAGGGCAATGAGGGCGCGTGCGCCACCTTTATCCAAATGCCGCGCGTTGTCCCGCCCGCCGGAACCCCGCACGGCCTCGAAGCCCAGCTTTTCCACAGCCAGCGCATTGAGCTCGGCGTCGGCGCTGCGCGACACCATGGCCACCAGCGCGGACCGGCGGGGATAGATCGCCGGCGCCAGGATGTGCTGGCCGTGCCACAGCGCGATGATGGTCGGCGTCAGCGCCGCATGGGCGTCCTTGGCGTCGACCGAGCCGGGAACGATGCGGTTCGTCATGTAGGTGAAGCGGAGCACCCTCGCCAGCGTCCAGGCGATGGCGTGCTTGACGAATCCGGATTGCACGAGCGGCTGGCGCAGCTTGCGCCAGACCCGCTTGCCGACACCGCCATTCGGCGGGCGCTTGGGCTGCTGCACCTGCTCAGCCATTGCGGCCGGCCGCTGCCTCCGGGTCCAGAAGCTTGTGAAGGTGGACGACGAAATAACGCATGTGAGCATTATCTACGCTCGCCTGAGCCTTACCCTTCCAGGCGTTCAGCGCCGAGGCGTAGTCGGGATAGACGCCGACGATGTCGAGGTCGTCCAGGTTGCGGAATTCGGTGCCGCCGAGTTCCTTGAGCTCGCCGCCAAACACCAGATGCAGAAGCTGTTTTCCGGGCTGTTCCGACATTCCAAATCCTCGTTACGAACCGCTTCGCGCCGCTTGCCGCTTTCCTCTAGACCGTTTCAGGCCCGAATTGAAACAGTTCTGTTTCTCCGTCCGGAACAGCCGCCCTTCAGGCGAGCGGCTGCGTCGCGATGGAAGCAGCCATCGCCTTGAGCAGCAGGCCGCTGCCCGCCACCAGCATTCCGTGGCGCGGATCGCCGTCGGCATAGCGCGGAGCATGCCCCGCCTCGGTCAGGATCGCTCCGCCCGCCTCGCGCAGGATGACGTCGCAGGCGGCAAGGTCCCAATCGTGCGCGTGCGGCTTCACGAAGGTCGCGTCGATGCCGCCCGAGGCCACCATGGCGACGCGATAGGCTAGCGAGGGAACGTAGGGCATCCGCTCGAAGGAACTGCGCCAGGGCTCCGGCATGGCGTCGATCATCGGCTTGTTGCCGGACACGCGCGGATGCTGGCCCGGCTCGCGCACACGGATCACCTCGCCGTTGCGGCGAGCCTGGCAGCCGGCGGCGGCCGAGAACGTTTCCGCGCGCGCTGGGCACTCGAGCACGCCCGCCACCGGTTCGCCCCGATCGACGATGGCGACGCTGACGCACCAGGAGCGGCTTCCCTCGAGAAAGCCCCGCGTCCCATCGATCGGGTCGACGACGAAAGTGCGCCGGGAACTGAGGCGGCGGTGGTCGTCCGTCATCTCCTCGGAAAGCCAGCCATAGTCCGGCCGCGCGGAGGTCAGCGCTTCGCGCAGATAGCGGTCGACTGCGAAGTCGGCCTCGCTGACCGGCGAAGTGCCGCCCTTCATCCACACTTCCGGGCTCTGCTTGAAGAAGCGCATGGCGATGCGGCCGGCCTCGCCGGCAGCCTGCTCCAGCAGCCGCATGTCGTCGGCAAGATCGACGCTGCGGGCCGCCTCATGCTCCTGCAAGGGTCATGCCTCCGATATGAAGCGTCGGCGCGGCGGTTCCGAAATTGCGGTCGACATCGTTCGCCGGTGTCATCGCCAGGAACATCGCCTTCAGGTTAGAGGCGATGGTCACCTCCGAAACGGGGTAGGTCAGTTCGCCGTTCTCGATCCAGAACCCCGAAGCGCCCCGGCTGTATTCGCCGGTGATCATATCGACGCCCTGCCCGAAGACCTCCGTCACGTAGAAACCCGTCGTCAGTCCGGCGATCATTTCCCGCGGCGGCACGGTGCCGGGTTCGATCGCCAGATTGGTGGACGACGGCGTGACAGAGGAGGCCGCGCGCACGCCGCGGCCATTGGTCTGCAGGCCGAGTTCGCGCGCGGCGGACGTGGACAGGAACCAGTGCTTCAGCACGCCGTCTTCCACCATCAGCAGCCGCTGGCCCTGGACGCCTTCGCCGTCGAACGGGCGCGAGGAGGGGCCACGAACGCGCAGTGGCTCGTCGCTGACCGTGATGGCGGCCGACGCGACGGGCTTGCCCATCATGTCGCGAAGGAAGCTTGTCTTTCGCGCGACCGAGGCGCCGTTGATGGCGCCGGCGAGATGGCCGGCGATGCCGCGCGCCACGCGCGGGTCGTAGATCACCTCCACCGGCCCGGTCGCCGCCTTGCGCGGCCGCAGGCGCCTCACGGCGCGCTCGCCGGCCTTGCGGCCGATCGCGGCCGGCGTATCCAGGTCCGCGAAGTGCAGGCGCGAGGAAAATTCGTAGTCGCGCTCCATGCCGGTGCCTTCGCCGGCGACGACACTGACCGAGCGGCCGAAGCGCGAGGCGACATAGCTGCCTACGAAGCCGTGCGAGGTGGCGAGAACCAGGCCGCCGAGACCCGCCGACGCACCGCTGCCGCTCGAATTGGTGACGCCGGTGACGGCCAGGGCGGCCTCTTCGGCCTCCAGAGCATCGTCTTTCAGCCGTTGCGCGCCGACCGCCGTGCCGTCGAAGAGATCAAGGTCGGGAAGGTCGCGCGCCAGCAGTTCGGGATCGGCCAGCCCCTGGAACGGATCCTCCGGGGAGACTCTGGCCATGGCCACCGCGCGTTCAGCGAGCGACGCCGGATCGGCGCTGGCCGGGGCGGAGACGCTGGCCACGCGCCGGCCGACGAAGACGCGCAGCGACATGTCGTCACTTTCCGAAGACTCGGTACTCTCGACCTTACCCAGGCGCACCGAAACACTGGTCGACCGGCCCAGCACCGCCACCGCGTCGGCCGCATCGGCCCCTGCCCGCCTGGCCGCCTCGACCAAGGCCGATACCCGGTCGGCGAGCCTCGCCGTATCGACAGTTTCGGTCATGCACGTTTCCCGTCGCCGATGGCCGGCACGGCGCATCCCGCCATGCCATTCGCCCGCCCCATCTATTGTTCCGGCCCGGCTTGTGCAATGGCTGGCATGCCGCATGCGGTGGTCTGGGTGAGTCCCGTCGGCCTCCCGAGAGACGAAACGGCCGAGGAGAACGTCAATGTTGCCGCCGCGCCCAAGCGCCGCCTTCCGGCCGTGACCAGGAAGACCAGCGACCCTGCTGCGATCGCCCGGTTCACGACCGGCTCGACGATGCGTCATGTCATCGTCATGACGCTGACCGGCTCGATCGGGCTGGTGGCGATCTTCGTCGTCGATGCGCTGAACCTGTTCTACATCTCGCGGCTGGGCATAGCAGAGCTCGCCGCGGCGGTGGGCTTTGCATCCACGCTGCTTTTCTTCACCGTTTCCGTCGCCATCGGCCTGACGATCGCATCCGGCGCGCTCGTCGCGCGGGCGCTCGGCCAGGGTTCGCGCGAGGCCGCCGCCCGGGTGGGCGGCGCATCGCTGATCTTCGTGGCGCTGATCACCGCCGCGATGAGCGCGATCAGCTGGCCTTTCCTGCGGCCTCTGCTGGCATTGCTCGGGGCAAACGGGGAAACACTCGATCTCGCGACGCGTTTCCTGTCGATGATCCTGCCATCGACGCCGATCTTCGCACTCGGCATGTGCACGTCCGGCATCCTGCGCGGCGTCGGCGACGCCCGCCGCGCCATGTACGTCACGCTGGGCGGCGGCATCGCCACGGCGATCCTCGACCCGCTGCTCATCTTCGGCGCCGGGCTGGGGCTCGACGGAGCGGCCATCGCCAACGTCATTTCGCGCTTCGTGCTGCTTGCCATCGGCCTGCACGGCGCGGTGGTAGTGCACGGCCTCGTCAAGCTGCCGGATTTTTCGGGTCTGCGCACCATCGCCAGGCCCTTCATGGCGATCGGCGTGCCGGCGATGCTGACGCAGGTCGCCACGCCCGTGGGCAACGCCTATGTCACCCGCGCGATCGCGCAGTTCGGCGACGAGGCCATGGCTGGCTGGGCCATCGTCGGGCGCATCGTGCCCGTCGCCTTCGGCGTGATCTTCGCCCTCTCGGGAGCGGTGGGACCGATCCTCGGCCAGAACTACGGCGCCGGGAAGTACGAACGCCTGCGCACGACCATGCGCGACGCGCTGATCTTCACGACCGTCTATGTCAGCATAGTCTGGCTGGCCTTGGTGATCGCGGCAGGGCCGATCGCCGATCTTTTCGGAGCGGTCGGCGTCGCGCGCGACGTGGTCATGTTCTTCTGCCTGATCGCGGCCGGCAGCTTCCTGTTCAACGGGGGCATCTTCGTCGCCAGCGCCGCCTTCAACAATCTGGGCTTCCCCATCTATTCGACCGTCTTCAACTGGGGCCGCTCGACGCTCGGCATCGTGCCCTTCGTCGCTGTCGGCTCGCATTTCTACGGGCTGCACGGGGTGTTGATGGGCTGGGCGCTGGGCGCTGTCGTGTTCGGCATAGCCGCTGTGGTGGTATGCTTCCGCGTCATCGGACAGGTGGGCAAGGAGCCACCACCGCCCCGCGTCGGCGTGCCCGACCCGCCGGCATCTGCGCAGTCGCCGCTTTCGAGCGGCGAAGCCGCCACAGCGGGCTGATTAGCCTCCGCGGGCCTCCCAGGCCGAAAAGGCCGCATCCAGAGCGCGCTTGGTCTCTTCCTTGACCGCTGCGGTCTCGCTCATGACGGAATCCAGCTTCAGGAAGTCGAGGACTCGAAAGCGCGACACCGGCGGGCGCAACAGCACGTCCGGTTGCGACTGGACGAGCTTGCCGGCAATGATCGACTGCATCATCAGCTGCGTCGCGCCGAACATCAGATCGATGCCACCGGGCGCCCTCGCTTCCATCCGCTCCGGCGCACCGACGACATCGACCGCGACGGTGATGTCGGCCCGGCCCAGCACAAGGTCGAACGGAACCGGATTGTAGATGCCGCCGTCGATATACACCACGCCGTTACGCGAGACCGGCTTGAACAGGGCCGGGATGGCCGCCGAAGCAGCCAGGGCAGAATAGAGATCGCCGTCATGAAGGATCGCGAGCTTGTGGCCGAAATAGTCGGTGGCCGTGACCATAAGCGGTACCTGCAACCCCTCGAAGGTCGCGGGCAGATCCGGCAGGAACGCCCGCAGAATGCGTTCCACGTCGAACTGGCCGATACGGAAGCCGCCGGCCATCATTTGCGCGAACGAATCCGGGCGCGCGCGCCAGATGCGGCTGGCCACCTCCGTACGCCTGCCGAGCACTTCCTTGGCGTGGCCATAGATGTCCCGGCCGCTCATGCCCGCGGCCATCCCCGCTCCGATCAGCGCTCCGATCGAGGAGCCGGCGACTGCAACCGGCCGCACGCCTAGCTCGTCCAGGGCGTCGAGCACATGGATGTGGGCAAGCCCGCGGGCACCGCCACCCCCGAGAGCCAACGCAACCGTGGGCATGCCGCGCCTCCGCGCCTCAACCCTGTTTTTCGGTCGAGAGAGGCGGGCCGACGATCATCACGGCGGGCTCGGCGCTCAGAAGCCGCTTCGCCACGGACTTGACGTCGTCCAGAGTGACATCGTCGATCATCTTCACCCGCCGCTGCATGTAGTCGATGCCCATGTCGAAAATCTGCATCTGCAGCAGCGTGGATGCAATGGCGCTCGACGAATCCAGATTGTTGATGGCATAGGCTCCGAGCACATATTTCTTGGCGTCGGCGAGCTCCTGCTGGGTAGGCCCCTGCTCCGCCAACTGCCGTACCACGTCGCGAATAATACCCAGCGTCTCGCTCGCCCGGTCCGAGCGCGTGGCGGTGCCGATCACCAGGGCGTCGGCATATTTCTGGTTCATCATCCCTGAGTTGATGCCGTAGGCGAGACCGCGCTTTTCCCGCACTTCGTTGTAGAGACGCGACGAGAAATCGCCGCCACCGAGGATATAGTTCATCAGATACGCCGCGATCGACTGCGGATCGTCGCGCGGAATGCCGGGATAGGCGAGACGGATAGAGGTCTGCGGCAGATCGTAGCCGACCTCGATCTGCTGGGCGAGCCGGGGCTCGACCTTGGCCACCGACTTCAGGTTCGCATCCTGCGGCAAGGCCCCGAAAAGATGGTTCAGTTCCTGCTTCAGCGTTTCGGCGTCGATCGCGCCGACAACCGAGACCTTCAGGTTCGACCTCGCGAACATCGCCTGGTGGGCGGCGCGCAGGTCATCCGGAGTAATCCCGTTGAGCGACAGTTCGGTCCCGTCGTCCTGACGCGCATAGGGATGATCCGGGAAGACGGCCTCGGACCATCGCACCTGCGCCACCTGGTCGGGATCGCGCGACCGTGACGCGACCGACGATACGAGCTGCGCCTTGATGCGCGCGACGGGCTCGGCATCGAACCTAGGCTTGTTGACGGCGAGCGCCAGCAGGTCGAAGGCCTCGCGGCGCTCGTTGGCCAGCATGCGCATGCTGCCGCTGATCGTGTCCTGTCCGGCCGAAAAGCGCATCTCGGCGCCGGCGTCGTCCAGCCGTGACTGGAAGGTGTCGCTGTCCAGGTCTCCCGCGCCCTCGTCGAATAGACCCGACATCAAGGTCGCCAGCCCCTCTTTGCCCGCCGGATCCTGCGTCGAGCCGCCACCGAAGGCAAAATTGATGGTGATCAGCGGCAAGGTGTAGTCCTCGACCAGCCAGGCGGTGACGCCGCTGTCGGACTTTACTTCCTGGATAGCCACCTCGGCGGAGGCCGGAGTGGCCAGCGCCAGCAACGCGGCTATGGGCAGAAAGAGGGCGCTGCGCGCTCCGGCCGTCAACGAGAGGCGGTTCAATTCGAGGCTCCTTCCTTAGGAAGCAGATAGCCGGTAACGCTACGTTCGGGCACGAGATACTTCACGGCGACCGCCTGGACCTGGTCGGGGGTGACGGCCTCGATGCGATCCGGCCATTGCTCGATGTCGGCGATGGTGCCGCCGGTGGCGAGATTGCTGCCGTAGATGTTGGCCATGCCGGCCTGGTTGTCGCGCGCGAAGATCATGCTGCGCACGAAACGGGTCTTAGCCTTCTGCAGTTCCTCTCGCGTCACACCCTGCTCGCGGATGCGCTGCAATTCGGCATCCACCGCAGCCTCGACCGTCTGCAGGGTCGCCTCGCCGCGCGGCGCCCCGTAGAGCGAGAAGCTGGTGGAGTCGAGCCGACCGCCCTCGTAGTAGGCGCCGGCCGAGGAGGCCACGCCGGACTTTACGATCAGCTGCTGGTAGAGCCTGCTCCGAACGCCCCCGCCGAGGATCTCCGACAACAGGTCGAGCGCTTCGGCCTCGCCTTTCTCGGCGGTCGTGTAGGACGGCACCACCCAAGCACGGCTGAAGCTCGGCACGGTGACGCGGTCGTCCTTCAAGGTAACGGTGCGGGCGGTATTCTGCTCCGGTTCGCTCGGGCGCACCCGCGGCGGCAGATCGGGACCGCGTGGGATCTTTCCATAGGTCGATTCGGCCAGGCGGCGCACCGTGTCGGCATCGACGTCGCCGGCGACCACGAGGATGGCATTGTTCGGCGCATAATAGCGGTTGTAGAAGGCGACCGCGTCTTCGCGGTTCAGCTTCTCCATCTCGTGCATCCAGCCGATCACCGGGATGCGATAGGGATGATTCTGGAACAGCGTGGCGTCGACTTCCTCGTCGAGTAGCGCCTCGGGGCTCGTCTCCACCCGCATGCGACGCTCCTCCAGCACGACGTCACGCTCGGGGCCGATGACGTCGTCGGTCAGGATGAGGTTGCGCATGCGGTCGGCCTCATAAGCCATCATCGTGCCGAGCACGTCCGGCGCAACGGTCTGGAAGAACGCCGTGTAATCGTATGAGGTAAAAGCGTTTTCGCTGCCGCCGTTCTCGGCGACTTTGGCGCCGAACTCGCCCGGCTTGTGGTTCTTGGTGCCCTTGAACATCAGATGTTCGAAGAAGTGCGCGATCCCTGACTTGCCCGGCGGCTCGTCGGCGCTGCCGATTTTGTACCACACCATATGGGTCACGATGGGTGCGCGATGATCCGGTATGACCACCACCTGCATGCCGTTGTCGAGCACGAAATCGGTGACGCCGGAGCCGGCGGGTTTCGCTGCGTCGGCCTTTTCGGCAACCGTCGCCGCGACCTTGTCCTGGGCGAAAGACGGCGACAAGGTACCGAGCACCAGTGCTGCGGCGGTAAAACACCCGGCCAGGCGGCCGGCAAAGCGGTTCATGTGTAGCCTCCGTGAGGTCCGAGCGCGCTTATAGGCCTGACCGAACGCCCTCCGAAGTTAATTGTTCGTCATGAAGACCGACGAAATCGGGGCGGAACTCATTCCGCGATCAGAAAACGGATCACGGTTTCGGCATAGGCCCGCGCATCCGCCTCGGCAAAGCCCGGTCCCGGATCAAAGGGAGCTCCTGCCGCCTCCTCGACGACGCAGAGCGCAGACGGACGCAGCCAGCCGCCTGCTCGCGCCGAGCGCAGCGCGTCGCCGGCCAGACCCTTGCCGTAGGGAGGGTCGGCGAAGACGAGGCCGAACGGCTCGATCGTACCAGCATCGCCGAGCCGCGCGGCATCGCGCCGGAAGATCTTGGTGTGGCCGGTCAGGCCGAACGCCTCGACATTGGTGCGGATCAGGCCGCGGCCCTCGGCGGACTCCTCCACAAACAGGCATTGCGCGGCGCCACGGGAAAGCGCCTCCAGGCCGAGCGCCCCGGTTCCGGCGAAGAGGTCGAGCACGCGCGCACCCTCCAGCCTGTCGTGAAAGCGATGGGCGAGCACGTTGAACACAGATTCGCGCGTTCGGTCCGTAGTCGGGCGAATGGCGTCGGTACGCGGCGCGGCCAGGGCACGGCCGCGAAACTCACCGCCGACGATCCGCATCGCCCCGTCCACCTTTTGGGCGTGGCTTGCCCGGCCCGGCGGGACGGTCAGGGCGGTCGCCCTTGAAGGGCGGACGCGCCGGCCTGCCCTCGCCCGAGGGCGCCGATGATTTCGCTCCACCCGCCGGCCTGGAGCGAGACGGCCGGCTTTCGTCTCCGCGCGCCGATTCGGCCGCAGCCGGCCGGGCCTTGCCCTGCGGGCGGGCGCCGGGCGCCATCCAGACATTGGCGGAGCGGGGCCGCTTCGGCTCGGGCGCCTTTTCCTCACGCTCGCCCTTGCGGCCACGCGGCTTTCCGTCCGGCTTGGTGCTCAGCCGGCCGAGCGCCTGCTGGCGCTGGTCCTGCTTGTCGAAGCGGCGCTTCTTGATGAGCCCGCCTTCGCCGGGTTCGCCGAGCCGCTCGCGCGGCCGCCTCGGCGCCTCGGATGCCGAGGGCTGCGCCTGGCCGCTGCGGGCGAGCTTGTTGCTGAAGGGCTTGGCGATATCCGCCTCAAAATTGGCGCCGGACTCCTCGATCAGCCGTTCGCCGAGCTGGTCGCGCAGCGTGCGGCCCTTGACCTCCAGGATCTGCCCTTCGGGAAGCTCGCCGAGCTGAAACGGGCCGAAGGAGATGCGGATCAGCCGCGACACTTCCAGCCCGAGAGCGCCGAGGACGTTCTTCACCTCGCGGTTCTTGCCCTCGCGCAGGCCCAGCGTAAGCCACGCATTGGAGCCTTGTTCGCGGTCGAGCGATGCCTCGATCGCGCCGTAGAAGATGCCGTCGACGGCAATGCCGTCCTTGAGCCCGTCGAGGGTCGCCTGCTCGACCTTGCCGTGCACGCGCACCCGGTAGCGCCGCAGCCACCCGGTCGCCGGCAGTTCCAGCACCCGCGCGAGACCGCCGTCATTGGTGAGCAGCAGCAGCCCCTCGGTGTTGATGTCGAGGCGGCCGACGGTGATCAGGCGCGGCAGGCCCTCCGGCAGCACGTCGAACACGGTACGCCGGCCCTCGGGGTCGCGCGAGGTGGTGACAACGCCGCCCGGCTTGTTGAACAGGAAAAGCCGCGTCCGCTCGATAGGCGGAATCTCGGTGCCGTCCAGTTCGATGCGGTCGTCCGGGTGCACGTTGAAGGCCGGCGAAGTCAGCACCTGGCCGTTCACGCGCACGCGGCCGGCAGCGATCAGTTCCTCGGCGTCGCGGCGCGAGGCGATGCCGACGCGTGCCAAGCGCTTGGCGATGCGCTCGCCTGCTTCTGCCACCTCGTCCACCTGCGGGCGTACCCTTGCCGGGCCGCGGCTCGCGCCATCCGGCCGGCGTTCGGTTCGCGGCTTGTCGGCATCGAAACGCGGTTTCCGTTCCGCACGGAAGCGCGGCGCACCGTCCTCGCTGTCCGTCCGCGCGCGTGGCGTAGCATCGCGGTCGCGCGGGGTCCATTCCTTGCGCGGGGGCCGGTCCGCGCCGTCCCGCTTGGCGAATCCGGGCTTGTCCGGCCGCTTGCCGCCGCCCTCGAAACGCTGCTTCCGGTCCTCGCGAAAACGCGCAGCGCCCTCCTCGCCCTCGGCCCGCGCACGCGGCGCAGCATCGCGGTCGCGCGGTGTCCATTCCTTGCGCGGGGGCCGGTCGCCGCCATCACGCTTGGCAAAACCTGGCTTGTCCGGCCGCTTGCCGCCGCCCTCGAAACGCGGCTTCCGGTCCTCGCGAAAACGCACAGCGCCTTCCTCGCCCTCGGCCCGCGTACGCGGCGCAGCGTCGCGATCACGTGGTGTCCATTCCTTGCGCGGGGGCCGGTCAGCGCCGTCGCGCTTGGCAAAACCCGGCTTGTCCGGCCGCTTGCCGCCGCCCTCGGAGCGGGACTTCGGTCCACCCTTGGCCGCGGCATAGGACTTGCCGCCGGGCCGGGGGCCCGAACGCTTGTCGCCATCAGATTGGCGTCCGCCCTTGCCGCCGGACGGCTTTTTTCGATCGTCACTCATATGGAAAAGGCCTTTCTGGGCGGGTAGATAGCAAGATCGATCCGACCTTGCGAGAGAAATAGCGGCGGTACCCATGAAACGGCCGGACTTCATGGAGATGGCGCTGATCGAGGCGCAAGCCGCTGCGGGACGCGGGGAGGTGCCCGTGGGGGCCGTCGTCGCTTTCGGCGGCGAAGCGGTATGCCGCGAAGGCAATCGTACTCGTGAACTCACGGATCCCACCGCCCATGCCGAGATATTGGCGATCCGGCAGGCGGCACGCGCACTGGGCGCCGAACGGCTGACCGAGGCCGACCTCTACGTCACGCTGGAGCCTTGCGCGATGTGCGCAGGAGCCATCTCCTTCGCCCGCATACGCCGCCTCTATTTCGGTGCCGCGGACGAGAAAGGCGGCGCAGTGGTCAGCGGTCCGCGCTTCTTCGCGCAGCCGACCTGTCACCATGCGCCCGAGGTCTATGGTGGCTTCCGGGAAGCCGAGGCGGCAGGGTTGCTGACGGAGTTCTTCCGCGCCCGCCGGCCCGGCTGAGGCAGCCTACTGCAGGATGTCGGGAATCCATTCCGACATGCGCGAGCCCTTCATGGCTTCGCGGCGCTTGCGGCGTTCCTTTTTCGATTCGTCCTCGCCCAATTCGCCGGTCGCGGCGGTGGCCTCCGGCGTGCGGTAGACGAGCGGCGGCTCGCTGAGATATTTGCGATCGGTGTCGCTGCCCTGTTTGGTCTGGGCCGCCGCCGCGCGATAGGCGGCGGTCTGCTCGGGCTTGACGCCGTCATAGACGCCCGCATCCGTGCCGCGCGCCGACTGGCCGGGTTTTTCTGGAGAGCTCGACGTCACCTGCACGGCCGGAACGTCCGACACGACGAGCGGCTCGTAGCCTTGCTTGTCGCGGTTTTCGGTGGCGTAGGCGCGGATCTTGGCCCGCTTCTGCTCTGGCGATTCCGGCCATGCCGGATTGCCGGAAGCGACGATATCCTCCTGCGGGGCGGGCAGCGTCGCCGTCGATGCAGGCCGCACCAGTTCGGGACGCGGCGAATAGTCGATCTTGGGCTTGGGCTTGGGCGCGATCGACGCGATGCCGGACAGGTCGTCCACGAGTTGCTGCGTCGAAGTCTTGTCCGTGCCGTAGGTCGGCCCGCTCATGCAGCCGCCCGCCGCCAGACCCGACACGAGAATGGGTCCCAGGGCAAACGTGCGAATGCGTCTCGTCAGCGTCATCAGGCTCGTTCCAATCGGATTGCGCGGTCGCCGCCGCCTCCGTATCTCCAATCGCCGAGATACCCGTGTAAATCCGGCGATAATGGGGCGCCGGCAATGTGGCCCATTTACCTTAACCAGCTGTGAAGGACAACCGCGTCCCTCAGAGCACGCCTTTTGTCCGCAGTTCCCGCAAGGCTGCTGCGTCGCGTGCCGAGACATCCGGAAATTCGGCATCGGCCCCGACGTCATCGGTGTAGCGCCACGAGCGCGCGCATTTGCGCAGGCCGAGCTCCTCGGCCTTGGTCACCACCACGCCGACGCCGGCGACGTCGTCCAGCACGAACGCATCCGGGCCGGGCGCCCTGCGCACCAATTCGATTGCGCTGGTGATGGCGATCTCGGCCATATCGATGCCGGCCAGAGCCGCCTCGAGTTCCGCGTTGTCGATCGCGACGACCGGCACAGCCTCCAGCGAGGAGCCGATCGTCTTGTTGGCGCGCGCGATCTCCAGCGCGCCGGTGACGACCCGGCGAACCTGCCGCACCTTGCGCCATTTCTCCGCCAGCACATCGTCGCGCCATTCGCCGGGGATCGTCCGGAACTGTTCGAGGTGGACCGAGACGGCGTGCGGATAGCGCTCCGCCCAGGCTTCCTCCGTCGTGAACGGCAGCATCGGCGCCAGCCAGGTCGCCAGGCTGTCGAACAGGTGGCGCACGACCTGCAGCGCGGCCTTGCGGCGCGTGCTCGACGGCGCGTCGCAGTAGAGGGCGTCCTTGCGGATGTCGAAATAGAAGGCCGAAAGGTCGACGACCATGAAGTCGAGCAGCGCCTTGGCGATGCGCTTGAAGTCGAAGGCGTCGTAGCCCTTGCGCACCACCTCATCGAGCTCAGCGATGCGGTGCAGCATCAGCCGCTCGAGCTCGGGCATTTGCCCCAGCGGCACCGAGCTGCCGTCGTCATGCGCCAGCGTGCCCAGCATCCAGCGGACGGTGTTGCGCAGCTTGCGATAGGCATCGATATTGGTCTGCAGCACGTTCTTGCCGAGCCGCTGGTCCTCCCAATAGTCGGTCGTCATCACCCAGAGCCGAAGGATGTCGGCGCCGGACTGCTTCATCACGTCCTGCGGCACGACGGTGTTGCCGAGCGACTTCGACATTTTTCGCCCGTCCTCGTCCATGGTGAAGCCATGGGTGACGACGGTGTCGTAGGGCGCGCGGCCGCGCGTGCCGCAGCTTTCCAGCAGCGAGGAATGGAACCAGCCGCGATGCTGGTCGGAGCCTTCCAGATAAACGTCGGCCGGCCATTTGAGATCCGGGCGATCCTCCAGCGTGAAGGCGTGGGTCGAGCCGGAATCGAACCAGACGTCGAGGATGTCCTTCACCATCGTCCACGGCTCGTTGGCGCGCGAACCGAGGAATCGCTCACGTGCGCCCTCGGCGAACCAGGCGTCGGCGCCCTCCTCCTCGAACGCGGCGAGGATGCGCGCGTTGACGGCGGGATCGATCAGCACCTTGCCGTCCTCGTCGGCGAAAACGGCGATCGGCACACCCCAGGCGCGCTGGCGCGACAGCACCCAGTCGGGACGCTCGGCGATCATGGCGCGCAGGCGGGTCTGTCCGGCGGCCGGAACGAAGCGCGTGGCGTCGATGGCGTCCAGCGCGCGCGAGCGCAGCGTAGTGCCGTCACCCAGCCCCTTGTCCATATGGACGAACCACTGCGGCGTGTTGCGGAAGATGACAGGCTTCTTCGACCGCCAGGAATGCGGGTAGGAGTGCTTCAGCCGCCCGCGTGCGAACAGCATGCGAGCCTCGATCAGCGCCTCGATGACGACCTTGTTGGCGTCGCCCTTCTTGCCGTTGTCGTCGATGACGCGCGCCGCGCCACCCGGCCGGTCCGGCCCGAAGCCAGGCGCGTCCTTGGTGAAAAAGCCGGCGTCGTCCACGGTGAAGGGAATGGCCGTATCGATGCCGCGCGAGCGCAGATCCGGCGCCGCCGCCATCCAGGCGTCGAAGTCCTCGCGGCCGTGGCCGGGCGCGGTATGCACGAAGCCGGTGCCGGCATCGTCGGTGACGTGGTCGCCAGGTAGAAGCGGCACGGTGAACTCGTAGCCGCCCCCGAGACCTTTCAGCGGATGGTCGAGCAAAAGCGCGCCAAGTTCGTCGGCTGACACCGGGCGCAGGCGACGGAACTGCAATTTCGCCTTGGTGGCGGACTCTTCGGCCAATGCGTCGACGAAGATCAGCTTCTCGCCGAGACGCGGGCCGAAATCGTTCTCGGCCGCAGTCACCTCGTAGAGG
>JAEUMA010000118.1 GCA_016793565.1 Rhizobiaceae bacterium | reverse complement strand
TTCGAGCAGGCGACGGGACCCTTCCAGGCCTGCTTCGTCCGGCACCGGATGCGCCGCCTCGATCACCTCGATACGCTCGCAGGCGGCGCCATAGCCGTAGCGGGTGACCACGAGGCCTTCGAGCGGGCCGTCCCAGGCCTTTTCGAAAGCACGCGCCATCTGCGCAGAGCCTTTTCCTGCGCCGATGACGATCGTACGGCCCCTGGGCTTTGCCGGCAGGTGATTGCGGATCGTGCGCTCGGGATCGGCCGCGCGGACGGCCGCATCGAAGATCGAGGTGAGAAAGGTTTTGGGGTCGATGGTCATGCGGCCGAGACCCGAAACGCGACCTGAGAGCATCGCGCACTACGTCGCCCCCCTCTGACCTGCCAGCCATCTCCCCCACGAGGGGGGAGATCAGCCGTCACGTCCGACGGCGCGTCTCCCACAACTTCAACGATCGGCAAAGGCGTTGATGACAGCCAATCGTCCCCCTTGTGGGGGAGATGGCCAGCAGGCCAGAGGGGGGCAACGTCGGGTACCAGCCTGTCCATCGAGATCGCCCGGCCTTACTCTTCCGCGGCCAGCGCCAATGCGCCATGGTCGTGGCCGAGATAGGAGCACAGCGCCTCGACGACGACCGCGTGATCCTGCCGCTCCGGCAGTCCCGAAACCGCGATCACGCCGACGACACCTGCGCCGCGCACGGTGACCGGAAAGCCGCCGCCCGCCAGCACATGATCGGCGGGATCGAGCCCGGCGCCCGGCTTGAAGGTTCGGTCCGGCCGTTGCAGTTCCAGGACCAGGCGATAGGTGCTGCGCAAAAAATTCTGCACGACGTTGCGTTTGCGCCGCGCCCAGTTGGCGTTGTCGGCGGTCGACCCGGGCAGCGCGGCATAGAAGAGCGGGCGGTCCCAGGTGCGAATGTCGATGACGATCGGCATCCCCTCCGCGAGGCCGCGGGCGCGGATGGCCGAGCCGAGATCGAAGGCGACGCCCTCGTCGAAGCGCGGCAGGATCAGCGCGGCCTCCTGCTCGCTCACCTTGCGGATATCGTCTTCCACGGCCATGCGCGATCTCCCCGGCGCGGTCGCGACGGGTTTAAGGACTGTGCGGCGCGGGTCAAGCGCCATCGCGGCGATCCGCGGACAGAATCGCGCTTTTGGCCGGCTTGCCGGAGACGTAGACCTCGCGCACGACCCGGTCGTCGCCCAGCGTCTGCAGCAGGAAAAGTTCTTCCGCCAGTGTCTCGATCGTCTCCATGCGCAGCGCCATGCCGGGCGTCGCCGAGGAATCCAGCACGACGATGTCGGCATCGCTGCCGGCTTCCAGTGTACCGATGCGGTCGACCAGCGACAGCGCCTCGGCATTGCCGCGGGTGATCTGCCAGAACGACTGCAGCGGATTGAGCTTTTCGCCGTTCAGCGCGATCACCTTGTAGGCTTCGTCCATGGTGCGCAGCATCGAATAGTTGGTGCCCCCGCCGACATCGGTCGCAGTCGCGATGCGGATCGGCTTCGCGCGGCGCCGGTAGCGCTGATAGTCGAACAGGCCGGAGCCGAGGAACAGGTTCGACGTCGGGCAGAAAACCGCCACCGAGCCGCTTTCCGACAGGGCATCGGCCTCGCGCTCGGAAAGATGGATGCAGTGGCCGAGCAGGGCGCGGCGGCCGAGCAGGCCGTAATGCGCATAGACGTCGGTGTAGTCCTTGCACCAGGGGTAGAGTTCCTGCGTGAAGGCGATCTCGGCGTGGTTCTCCGAGAGATGCGTCTGCATATGCAGGTCGGGGAATTCGCGCATCAGCGCGCTGGCCATCTCCATCTGCTCTGGCGTCGAGGTGATGGCGAAGCGCGGCGTGACGGCGTAGTGCTGCCTGCCGGTACCGTGCCATTTCCGGATCAGCGCCTTGGTGTCGTCGTAACCGG
>JAEUMA010000764.1 GCA_016793565.1 Rhizobiaceae bacterium | reverse complement strand
TTCCAGCAGATGGAAGACCTTCTCGGCGAGCGCCGGCGAACCGGGGGCGGGATAGACCATCTCGTAGAGTTCCGGCGCGAAGCCGCGGAAATCGTAGATCATTCCGGGCTCCGCGTCGGTAACGACCTCGACGCCGTCCGTCTCGAAATGCGCCGAGCACACGACGATCGCGGTCGGCCTCGGAACGCCGCGGGACAGCGTCTCCAGATGATGGCGCGCGGGCGTATTGCTGGTGACGATGTTGGGTCCGCCGTGCGAGATGAAAATGGTCGGCATGGAAGCCATGGGCGTATCTCCTTGCCCACAAAGGTAGGCCATCTCGGCGCATCGCGGCAGAGCCGGCGACCGCAACGGATCGTCTCTCCTGCGTGAACGACGCGCGCCTTCCCGTTCAGCCGCGCTGCTGCTCGGCCCAGGCGTCGTCGCGCGGAAGCCCATCCTCGATCTCGTAATAGTCGCCCTTGTCGGCGACATAGATGTGGCGAGTGCCCTTGAGGCCCGAGGGCTTGTCGAAGGCTCCCGCCAGGATCGAGATCTGGTCGGAAGCGAGGTCGCGCCAAAACAGCGCTGAGCCGCAGACGCTGCAGAAGCCGCGGCGAGCATCCGGGGACGCGGCATACCACGTCACGCGGTCTTCGCCTTCCACTGACAAGGCATCGGCGGCAATGCTGGTCGCCGCGTAGAAATGGCCGGTCTGCTTGCGGCACTGGCTGCAGTGGCAATAGATCACCCCGTCGAGCTTTCCTCGCGTGGTAAAGCGGACGCTGCCGCAAAGGCAGGCTCCGGTATGTTCTCCGTTCATGAAGCGCCTCGCATTGTCACAGCTCATCATCGCGTAACGGGCCCGCTTGTGCCAGCACCAAGGACCGGATAGCGCCAGAAAAGGGCACGGCACCTTTCGTACCAACCGGTATATGCTTGGCGCCATTGGGTTTTCCAAAGGCAATTAAGAAAGCTTTAGTCGAATTGTATCTATTCTCCGAGGGATCGGAGACTGCATCGATTGGGGGACGCAGGCTGCGGATGGGTGCCTTGCACCCCGGGCCTGGGCATTCCCCCTTCCGAGCAGCCACGCCGCCTCGAACCTGAGCCGCTTCAGGCAACGAGAACCCGGCTCGGAACGGATTGGACAACGATGCAGCCCGCCAATGTTCCTCGCGAACGGACAACCGACATTGCTACAACCATCGCGGCCACGATGCGCCAGATGGGCGTATTGGGCCTGCCTCGAAACTACGAGATCTTCTACGAGGCGTTGACCGGCAACAACCACGAACTCAGCCTCGAAGTGGTGGCGCTCAGCAAGCGTCCAACGCAGGAGGAACTGGACCGGATCGGCCGGAAGTATTTTTCGCAGAACCACGGCCAGGGGATCGTCGAGAACGCCCGCGAAGTCATCGCCCGCGAACTCGAGGAGGTAGCGACGCTGCTGCGCACGGAACGCGTTCACCTGGAAAAATACGGCCAGATCCTCAACCAGACCTCGGACGGCCTGAACAGCCGCAACGCGATCAGCCGCGAGCTTCTTCAGAAGATCGCCAGCGTGATGGCCGTCGCCACCAATTCCACCATCGACCATGGCCGGCAAATAGTCGACAGCCTGAGCGAGAAGACGGCGGAGCTGGAGAGCGTCAAGTCGAAGCTCGAGGAATACAAACGCCTCGCCGATACCGACCCGCTGACGCAGCTTTGGAACCGGCGCGCCTTCGACAAGGATATCGCCCGCATCTACAATTCGAACAAGGGCATCCTGTTCAACGCCTTGATCCTGGCCGACATCGACCGCTTCAAGGACATCAACGACCGTTACGGCCATCCGGTCGGCGACAAGATCATCCAGCTGGTCGCTAGCATCCTGCGGTCGTCGATCCGGCAGGACATGTTCGTGGCGCGCACGGGCGGCGAGGAATTCGCCGTCATCGTGGAGGGTGCCAGCGAAGACGCGACTTTCGCCATCGCCGACCGCCTGCGCTCTGTGGTCGAGCAGACGCCTTTCGGCAATACCAGCACTGGCACCAGCTACGGCACGATCACCGTGTCCATGGGCATCTGCAT
>JAEUMA010000763.1 GCA_016793565.1 Rhizobiaceae bacterium | reverse complement strand
ATTCTGCTTCGGCTCGCCATCGCCGCCTCACCGTGTCGAATAGCCGCCGTCGACCGCGATCGACTGGCCGGTGACGAATGCGGAAAGATCAGATGCGAGATACACCGCGATCTCGCCCATCTCTTCCAAACGGCCCGCGCGGGGTATCGGATGCATGCGCCGCTTGGCTTCCAGAGCCGCTTCCGGGTCGCTTTCGCGCTGCGCCACCTCGTAGGCAAGCGGCGTCTCCACGAAACCTGGACAGACGGCGTTGACGCGGACGCCGCTGGCCGCGAGATCGAGCGCCATCGACTTGACCATGCCGTTGGTGCCGTGCTTGGCGCCGCAGTAGGCGACCCGCTCGGCTTGGCCGACGATGCCGTACATGGACGAAACGATGATGATCGAGCCGCCGCCGGCGGCGATGATGTGGCGAGCGCCATAGCGCGGGGCCAGGAACGCCGGCATCAGATTGTTGTCGACGATGCGCCGGAACTCCTCCGGCGGCGTATCGAGGATCGGCGTCCGGCCGCCGGCGCCGGCGCTGATCACGATGGTGTCGAGACCGCCTAGGAAGGCCACCGCCTGCTCGGTCACCCGTTCCACGTCGGCCGGCTGGCTGGCGTCGCCCGCGGCGAAGGAGACCGGCGGCGCGGAAGCAAAGCCGGCCGCCGCCTCCGCCAGAACATGCTCGCGGCGCCCCGAAAGGACGACCGCCGCGCCCTGCGCATGCAGCGCCTGCGCCATCGCCAGCCCGATGCCGGTTCCCCCGCCATAGACCAGCGCACGCTTGCCTCTCAGCCTTTCCGTCATGCCCCTTACTCCCCGATAGTTTGTGCTTGTCCGCTGGGACAGGCGCGCTTCGTCAGAACGTGGCCGATGCGCCGCCGTCCACCAGCAGGACCTGGCCGGTCACGTAGCGCGCGTCGTCGGAACAGAAGAAATAGGCCGGGCCGGCGATGTCCTCCGGTTCCGCCCAGCGGCGGAACGGGATGCGGCCGTACTTCACGTAGATGTCGCGGAACCAGTCGGAATCATATTCGTGCGAACCATCCGGCAGAATCGACATCGGCGTGTTCACGAAGCCCGGGCAGAGCGCGTTGACAGTGACACCGTCCGTCGCCAGGTCGCAGGCCATCGCGCGTGTGAAGTTTACGATCGCCCCCTTGGCTGTGGAATAGGGCACCGAATCCGGCCAGGAGCGCACGCCCATGATCGAGGCGATGTTGACGATACGCCGCGCCGGTCCGGCCTTGAGGATCAGGTCGATCATCGCCACCGACATGCGCACTGCGCCGTGCTGGTTGATGTTGATGACATGGGCGTAGCGCTCCATGCTCATGCCCTTGATGCCGTTGCCATCCGAAATCGCGGCATTGTTGACCAGAATCTCGCAGCGTCCGTGCCTGGCATCGAGCGCCCTGGCGAAGGCGGCTACCGATGCGTCGCTCGAAATGTCGACGGGGATGCCCTCGGCGGCATACCCCGCCGCCTTCAGCCGCTCCGCGGCGTCCTTGGCGCCTTTGGCGTTGACGTCTGCGATGATCAGCAGGGCGCCCTCGCGTGCCAGGCGCTCTGCGATGGCGAAGCCGATGCCCTGCGCACCGCCGGTGACGACGGCTACGCGGTCCTTAAGGCGAAGTTCGGTCATTGGTCGTGCCTTTCGGTGTTCGGGCGCATGCGCAGCGCGATGATGATGGCCAGGACGATGGAGAAGGCCAGGATGATGGTAACCAACGCGTTCACTTCCGGCGAGAAGCCGACGCGCATCATCGCCCAGAGCCGGAGCGGCAGCGTCATCGTGTCGCCGGCCACGAACAGCGACACCAGCGTCTCGTCGAAGGAGACCGTGAGGGCGAGGATGGCGCCGGTCAGCACCGCCGGCCGCAACTGAGGCCACATCACGAGGCGGAAGGTCTGCCAAGCGTTGGCGCCGAGGTCGGCCGACGCCTCGGCCAGCGAGGGCGGAATGGACTGCAGGCGGGTGAGGGTCAGGCGGAAGAGGACCGCCAGCACCAGAACCGTATGGCCAATCGCGATCGTCAGCACGCTGCGCTCGACGCCGACGTCGACGAAGAAGATGAGCAGCGACAGGCCGGTGATGATCGGCGGCACCAGGAAGGGAATATACACGATCAGCTCCACCAGCCGCGGTGCGAGCGCATGCCGCCACTCGACATAGAAGGCGAGCACCACGGCCAGTAAGGCGGCGAGGGTGACGGACAGGACGCCGACCAGCACGGTGGCGCGGATGGCCGACAGGATGGATTCGTTCTGCCACAGTTCTGCGTAGAAGCGCAGCGTAGCGCTTGACCAGTCGATGATGCCGCCATTGACCTCGACCACCGAGAACAGAGCGCTGATGATGATCGGCGAATAGAGAACGAGAAGCACCAGCCCGGCCAGCAAAGCGAGCGCCGTGTCGAGCATACGGTCGCCTTGCCCCCGCATGGCCTCAGACCCGCTGGCGGCGGAGCGCAACGCCCGCCAGAAGAATAACCAGGATCGAAACGGAGAGCAGCACCACGCCCATCGCCGCGCCGAACGGCCAGTTGAAAGCCAGGCCGAATTGCGACCAGATAACCCGGCCGAAGGTGAAGCCGGTCGGACCGCCGACCATCTGAGGCGTGACGAAGTCGCCCAGCGCCAGCACGAAGGTGAAGAGGCATCCGGCGACAACCCCGGGCAGCGAAAGCGGTACGACGACGTGGCGCAACGTGCCGAACGTGCCGGCTCCCATGTCGGCCGAGGCCTCGACGAGATTCCGCGGAATGCGATCAAGCGACAGGAACACCGGCAGGATCACGAAGGGCAGGAAAATCACCGACATCGTGACCAGGATCGATGTCTGGTTGTAGAGGAAGACCAGGCTCGGCTTGTCGAGTAGGCCGACGCCGACCAGGATCTGGTTGAGAAAGCCGTTCAACCCCAGGATTGAGCGCATCGTGTAGATCTTCACAATGTAGCTCATGAACAGCGGTACGACGAAGGCGAGCAGCAGCAGGTATCGAACGGCGCCGCGCCGGCGCCAGATGAAGTAGGCCACCGGGTAGCCGATCACCAGGCCGATCAGGGTGACCTGCGCGCAAAGCAGCAGCGTGCGCAGGAAGACGCGGACATAGGTTGCGTTGGCGAAGAAATCGCGGAAGTTGGCCAGCGAGAACTCCCGGATGATCTCCGAGCCTTCCTTCGTCCAGAACGCCGACATCAGGAAGCTGCCGAACGGCAATACGATCAGCACCACTGGCACCGCCAGCGCCGCGGCGGTCAGCAGGAAGCGCGGAAGCGCCCGCGTCACCGCTCAGTCCTCGTTCCGAACGACGACGACGTCACCGGCGGCTACCTGTGCCACCACCTCTGCACCCTTCTCCATTCCGAGCGCGGTGGCATCGGTGCGCATCTCGCAAGTGAGCACGCTGGACGGATCGGCGCGCGGCCGCAGCAGCACGCGCGTGGTCGCACCGCTGAACACTACCTCGTCGATCGTCGCCGGGATGGCGAAGTCCGGCGGGTCGCCCGCCAGCGTGAGGCGTTCTGGCCGGATCGAGACCATCACCGCGCCGGACAGGCCGGGCGAAATGCCAGGTGCCGGGATCAAGCCCAGCGGCGTTTCTACTCTGTCAGCTCCCACCAAGCGGCCTGGGATCAGGTTGCTCTTGCCGAAAAAGCCGGCGACGAAACGCGTCGCCGGACGGTAGTAGAGATCCCTTGGCGCGCCGATCTGCTCGATGCCGCCGGCGCGCATCACGACGATGCGGTCGGACATGGTGATCGCCTCCTCCTGGTCGTGCGTGACGAACAGGAAGGTCGTTCGGATGGTGCGTTGCAGATGTTTCAGGAACAGCTGCATCTGCCGGCGAAGCTCGGCGTCGAGAGCAGCGAGGGGTTCGTCGAGCAGGATCACCTTGGGCTCGCAGACGATCGCCCGTGCCAGTGCGACGCGCTGCCGCTGTCCGCCGGAGAGCTGCGCCGGCATGCGGCCGCCGAAGCCGCCAAGGCCGACCATGTCCAGCGCTTCGCCCGCGCGACGGCGAATCTCGGCCGAAGGCCGACGGCGGATGCGCAGCCCGTAGCCGACATTGGCCTCCACGCTCATGTGCGGGAACAGCGCGTAGTCCTGGAACACCGTATTGAACGGTCGCCGGTGCGTCGGCAGGCGGGTGATGTCGGCACTGCCGAAGGCGATGGCGCCGCCGGTTGGCTGGGTGAACCCGCCGACCAGCCGCAGGATCGTCGTCTTGCC
>JAEUMA010000747.1 GCA_016793565.1 Rhizobiaceae bacterium | reverse complement strand
CTTCTCGAATGCATATTCCTCGCCGGTCTTGTCGGCCTCTGTCGGCGTCGGGTGGCCGAAGAGCCGGCAGAGATCGATGAAATGCTCCTGCGCCGAGGCGCGCTCGGTCAGTTCATTGTCTTTCCATTTTCGGACGAATTCGTGCGGCGTCATGGCCGCGCCACTTAAGCGGGATTCGCCGCCGACGTCATCAGCACGCCGGCAGGGAGTTCATTTTCTTTGTCGGATACGGGCAGCGCGGCCCCCGGATCGAAACCGCCGGGAAAAAGGTCGCCATCCGGCGCGCATTTCCGGGGTTCCCTTCCGGCTCCCCCTCCCCTATAGAGCCGGCCTAGCCAACATCAGAGTCGCCCTTCGAGCCGGCCGGGGTCTGCCCCGCTCGGCTCTTCGCGCAACGCCCATTCGGACGGACGCCCGCATGCCAAAACGCACCGACATCAAGTCCATCCTGATCATCGGCGCCGGCCCCATCGTCATCGGCCAGGCCTGCGAGTTCGACTATTCCGGCACCCAGGCCTGCAAGGCGCTGAAGGACGAGGGTTTCCGCGTCATCCTGGTCAACTCCAACCCGGCCACGATCATGACCGATCCGGAACTGGCCGACGCCACCTACATCGAGCCGATCACGCCGGAGGTGGTGGCCAAGATCATCGCCAAGGAGCGGCCGGATGCGCTGCTGCCCACCATGGGCGGCCAGACCGCGCTCAACACCGCGCTGTCGCTGCGCCGCATGGGCGTGCTCGAGCGCTACGGCGTCGAGATGATCGGCGCCGACGCCGGCGCCATCGACAAGGCCGAGGACCGCGCGCTGTTCCGCGAGGCGATGGCCAGGATCGGCCTGGAGACGCCGCGCTCCATGCTCGCCAACGCCACCGACGTGAAGGATGCCGACCGCAAGCGCCACGAGGCGCGCCGCGCCGAGCTGAAGGCGTCCAATCCGCCGGATCTCGACGCCGCGCTCGACGCACTTGAGACGGAGTGGAACCTCGGCGAGGGCGACCGCAAGCAGCGCTACATCGGCCATGCCATGGCGATCGCCGCGCAGGCGATGGACCATGTCGGCCTGCCGGCCATCATCCGCCCGTCCTTCACGCTGGGCGGCACCGGCGGCGGCATCGCCTACAACCAGGCCGAGTTCTTCGACATCGTCCGCTCTGGCCTCGACGCCTCGCCCACGACCGAGGTGCTGATCGAGGAGAGCGTGCTCGGCTGGAAGGAGTACGAGATGGAGGTGGTCCGCGACCGCGCGGACAACTGCATCATCATCTGCTCCATCGAGAACGTCGACCCGATGGGCGTGCACACCGGCGATTCCATCACCGTCGCGCCGGCGCTCACGCTCACCGACAAGGAATACCAGATCATGCGCAACGCGAGCATCGCGGTGCTGCGCGAGATCGGCGTGGAGACCGGCGGCTCCAACGTGCAGTTCGCCGTCAACCCGGCCGACGGGCGCCTGGTCGTCATCGAGATGAACCCGCGCGTGTCGCGCTCCTCCGCCCTCGCGTCGAAAGCCACGGGCTTCCCGATCGCAAAGGTCGCGGCAAAGCTCGCCGTCGGCTACACGCGGGACGAGCTGGAGAACGACATCACCGGCGGCGCGACGCCGGCCTCGTTCGAGCCGTCGATCGACTATGTCGTGACGAAGATCCCGCGCTTCGCCTTCGAAAAATTCCCCGGCGCCGAGCCGGTGCTCACCACCGCCATGAAGTCGGTCGGCGAGGTGATGGCGATTGGCCGCACCTTCCAGGAATCGCTGCAGAAGGCGCTGCGCGGCCTCGAAACCGGGCTCACCGGCCTCGACGAGATCGAGATCCCGGGCCTCGGTCACGGCGAGGACCGCAACGCCATCCGCGCAGCGCTCGGCACGCCGACGCCCGACCGGCTGCGCATGGTGGCGCAGGCGATCCGCATGGGCACCTCGCTGGAAGAGGTGCACGACATGTGCCGCATCGACCCCTGGTTCCTGGAGCAGATCGCCGGCATCCTCGCCATGGAGACCCGCATCCGCGAGCACGGCCTGCCGCGGGACGCTTCCAACCTGCGCATGCTGAAGGGGATGGGCTTTTCCGACGCCCGCCTCGCCTCGCTGACGAAGTCGGACGCCGACGCCGTCGCGGCGCTGCGCCAGAAGCTCGGCGTCCACCCTGTCTACAAGCGCATCGACACCTGCGCGGCCGAATTCGCCTCGCCCACGGCCTATATGTATTCCACCTACGAGGTGCCGTTTGCCGGAAAGCTCGCCGACGAGGCTAAGGTCTCCGACCGGAAGAAGGTCGTCATCCTCGGCGGCGGGCCCAACCGCATCGGCCAGGGC
>JAEUMA010000721.1 GCA_016793565.1 Rhizobiaceae bacterium | reverse complement strand
AGCCGCCGGCCCCTTCTTCAGCAGCACGTACTGGATGCCGGCCCACAATGTTCGGTGCGGCTTGGCGTAGTTGTCGTAGGTGTGGTCGCCGGTACACTCGCATATGACGAACAGGTCGAGGTGGTCCTGCAGGTTGGAGCCAACGCCCGGCAGGTCGTGCACGGGCGTCAGGCCGACCGCCTTCAGATGGTCTGCGGGGCCGATGCCGGACTGCATTAAGAGCTTCGGCGAGCCGATGGCGCCGGACGAAACGATCACCTCGCGCTCGGCGCGCAGCACCTGCGGCTGGGCGCCCGGCCGCTCCACGATCTCGACGCCGACGGCGCGGCCCTTTTCCACGACAACGCGGGTGACGAAGACGTCCGTCCGGACGGTGAGGTTCTTCCGCGATGCGATCGGCTTCAGATAGGCGACGGAGGCGGAGGAGCGCTTCGCATCCTTTTGGGTCAGCTGGTAGTAGCCCAGCCCCTCCTGCACGGCGCCGTTGAAATCCGGGTTGAAAGGGATGCCCAACTCCTGGCCCGCCTGGAAGAAGGCCTCGCAGATCGGCAGCGGCGAAATCGGGTTCGAGACGCCGAGCGGACCGCCATAGCCATGATAGTCGTTGGCGTAGCGCTGATTGTTCTCGGCGCGCTTGAAATACGGCAGGATCTCCCGGTAGGACCAGCTTTCGCAGCCGTCCTCCTTCGCCCATGTGTCGTAGTCGCGCGCATTGCCGCGCGTATAGATCTGGGCGTTGATGGAGGAGCCGCCGCCGATTACCTTGGCCTGTGTGTACCAGAAGACGCGGTCCTTCATGTGCTTCTGCGGTACGGTGGACCAGCCCCATGACGCAATGCCCTTGGTCATTTTGGCAAAACCCGCAGGCATGTGGATCAGGAAATTGAGGTCCTGGCCGCCGGCCTCCAAGAGCAGCACGCGGTTGGAGGAATCCTCGCTCAGCCGGTTGGCCAGCACGCAGCCGGACGAACCGCCGCCGACGATGATGTAGTCCTGCATGGTCACACCTTCAGAGCCGTGACACCGACAGCGCGCCGTCGGCGTGGATGACGCTGCCGGTGGCGAAGCCGAGCTTTCCGCCGGCGAGCGCCGCCACGACCGCGCCGACATCAGCGGCCTCGCCCCAGCGCATCGCCGGCACCAGGCCGCCGCCGATCAGGCGGTCGTATTTCTCGGTCACTACGGCCGTCATGTCGGTGCGGATGATGCCCGGCCGGACCTCGAAAACCGCGATGCCCTCCGGCGCCAGCCTTAGCGCCAGGTTTTTCACGAACATCGCTAGCCCGGCCTTGGAGATGCAGTAGTCGGTGCGTTCAGGGGAGGCCATCTCAGCGCTGACCGAGGTGATGGTGACGATCGAGCGCGGACCGTCCGCCGGACGCGCGAGCATCGCCTTGGCGACCGCCTGCGTCAGGAAAACGGTGCCGCGCAGATTGACGCCGAGCGCGCGGTCGAAATTCTCCGGCTTCAGCTCCATAAGGTCGCCGCGCACCGGCGCGCCGATGCCGGCATTGTTGACCAGGCAGTCGATGCGACCGAAGCGCTCAAGGACGGATTCCACCAGTTCGTCATGTGCCGGTACATCGGCGATGTCGCAGGCGTGGTAGCCGAGCCCCGCCCCGCGGGTCTCGGCGGATTGCCGGAGGGCGTCGCCCGGTTCCGGCGCCAGATCGGCGACGAAGATGTCGTAGCCGGCCGCGGCCAGCGCGTCGGCGCTGGCCAGCCCGATGCCCCGGCGCCCGCCGGTAACGATGGCGACGGGTCGGGTCATGGGGTTGCTCCGTGGGAGTTTGCTTCATTGAAAGCCAGGAAGCCCTGGTGATTCTTCGCACCCCCCTCTGGCCTGCCGGCCATCTCCCCCTCAAGGGGGGAGATTGGCAGCTTCAATGCCGCAGCCCTTTCTGTTCCGAGGGGGAGTGGCGAAAGCCGGTATGACAGCTGATCTCCCCCCTTGAGGGGGAGATGGCCGGTAGGCCAGAGGGGGGTGTGAAGGAACACGGCGTACGCGTTCATACTGTCAACCGCTCCACCTTCTTCCATCGCAGCTCCCATCACGCCAGCTCCCTGCGCCGGATGTGATCAGCCGCGCGCAGCGCCTGCGCGGCGATGGTGAGCGCCGGGTTGACCGCCGCCGAAGTCGGCAGACAGCCGCCGTCGATGACGTACAGGTTCGAATGATCCCAGGCCTTGCAGTACGGATCAAGCGGCGAGGTTGCCGGGTCGTTGCCCATCTTCACAGTGCCGCACTGGTGCGACGGCGTTCGCTTGTCGAACTCGCGCGAAAGCACGATCGGATAGCCGCAGGCGCGGAAATTCTCGCGCATGATCTTGGTCAGTTCGGCCAGCGGCTGCATGTTGGAGCGCCGCCACTGCAGCACGATCTCGTCGCCGTCGACCATGATACGGCTTTCCGGGTCGGGAAGATCCTCCACGACCAGGTACCAGTCGATGGAGCGGGCGGCCAACATGTCCATGGCGAACCGGGGCGCCCAGCGGAGTTGCGCCTGCAGCACGGCGCCGTCGATCTTGCCGAGGAGCTGCACGTTGCCGAGCGGTTTTCCGCCGCTGCCGCCGGTCAGGTAATAGTCGTTCAGCATCAGCGTCTTCTGGTAGACGCTGTCGTTCCTGCGGCGCGGGTCGATCACCAGCATGGCGCAGGAATTGTGGTTCATGAAGTTGCGGCCGACCTGGTCGGAAGCGTTCGCCAGACCCTTGCCGCCCGGACCGGGGGAACGGAGCAGGATCGCGGCCGAGTTGATGGCGCCGGCAGCCAGGATCACCAGTTTCGGCGACAGTTTTTTCAGTTCGCCGCCCTCGCGATAGTGGATGGCTGCAATGCGGCCGTCAGGACCGGCTTCCAGCGTTTCCACGAAGGCGCCGGTCACCAGCGTTATGTTCGGGTCGTCAAGCGCCTTGGTCAGCGGGCCGCTTTCGGCGTCGATCTTGCCGGCGCCGGTGTTGGGCAGGCCGTCCCAAGGTGTGCGGCCACCCTTGAGCCAGGTTTCGATGTCGACGCCGAGCGGCAAGGTCGACGGATGCAG
>JAEUMA010000671.1 GCA_016793565.1 Rhizobiaceae bacterium | reverse complement strand
CACCCGCTCGTGCAGGGCCTGGCCGATGCCCTGCGCGATGCCACCATGCACCTGCCCGGCCACCAGCGCCGGATTGAGCCGGCGGCCGACATCATCGACACCGGTGAATCGCACGATGCGCACGGCGCCGGTTTCGGGATCGATCTCGACCTCACAGACGTAGGCGCCATTGGGGATGGTCAGGATGTTGCCCTCCAGCGCGGCCTCGCCGGCGCAGCCGCTTTCGCCTGCCGCCTCCAGGCTGGCCGCAAGGGCGAACAGGCCGACGGCGCGGTCGGTTCCGGCGATGACGAAGCGACCACCTTCGTAGACGATGTCGGCGGCGTCCGCCTCCAGATATTCCGCCGCCTTGGCGCTCGCCTCGCGCAGCATCGCCTCGGTCGCGCGCAGCATGGTGACGCCGCCGACCTGCAAGGAGGAAGACCCGGCGGTCGGGCCGCCGCTTTCGGCCGTCACACTGTCGCCCTGCACGACGCGGATCTGCCCCAGCCCCAGGCCCAACCGGTCGGCTATCAGTTGGGCGAAGGCCGTCTCGTGGCCCTGCCCGGAGGATTGCAGGCCGGTCTCGACGACCACGTGGCCGGACGGGTCGACGCGGATGCGCGAAATCTCCTGCGAGGTTACGCCGCTGGTATGGATGTAGACGCCGAGGCCGATGCCGCGCATCAGGCCGGCGGCCTCGCTCGCCTGCTTGCGGGCGGGAAAGCCGCTCCAGTCGGAAGCCGCGAGCGCGCGGTCGAGAACGGCCGCAAAGTCCGCACTATCGTAGATGACGCCGTTGGCGGCCTTGTACGGCATGGCGGCCCGGGCGATGAGGTTGCGACGGCGGAATTCCACAGGCCCAAGACCGGTCTCGCGGGCCGCGCGATCGACAAGGCGTTCGAGCAGATAGATCGATTCCGGCTTGCCCGAGCCGCGATAGGCGTCGCTCGGAGCGGTGTTGGTATAGCGGCCATGGACCGTGAGATGCATGGCGGGAAAATCGTAAGGCCCGCAGAGCGTCGCCGCGAATCCGGCAGTCGGCGGCGAAGGTCCCAGCGCGGAGGCATAGGCGCCCAAATTAGCAAAGGTCTCGGCCTTGACGGCCAGGATGCGCGAGCGATCGTCCAGCGCCATACAGCCGCGGCTGACATGGTCGCGGCCGGCGACGTCGGTGAGCTGGTTCTCGGAGCGGCCGGCCACCCACCGCACAGGTCTGCCGCAGGCCTTTGCCGCGAAGAGCAGCGCGGTCTGCTCGGGCATGTTGACCAGCTTGGCGCCGAAACTGCCGCCGACATCGTTGGTGATGACCCTGAGCTTCGAAGGTTCGACGCCAAGGGTCGGCGCGACCATGCGCCGGATGAGGTGAACGCCCTGCGTCGGCGCGCGCAGGATGTACGTCTCGTTCGTCAGATCATAATCGGCGACGGCCCCCCGCGGCTCTATCGGGCTGATCAGCACGCGGCCGTTGACCGCCTCGATCTCGACGATGCGATCGGCGGCGGCGAACGCGGCGTCCACCGCGGCCCGGTCGCCTTTCTCCCAGACGAAGGCGTGCTCCTCGCTGTCCCGAGCCAGCGTGACCACCGGCAGGTCCTCATACTCGACATGGATGCTGTCCAGCGCATCCACCGCGGCGTGATCGGTCTCGGCAACCACCATCGCCACCGCTTCGCCGGCATGGCGCACGGTGTCCACGGCCAGCGGGTAGCGGGTCGGCGCGAAGAAAGGAGTGCCGTCCGCACTGTCGGTCGCGCGCAGACACTGAAGCGGCCGTATGCCCGCCGCCGCCAGATCGGCGCCGCGGAAGACGCCGAGTACGCCCGGCATGCTCTTTGCCGCCTCCAGGTCGATGGAAACGATGCGCGCATGCGCCACCGGCGCGCGCAGAAACGCTGCGTGGGCCTCGCCCTCCAACCGTATGTCGGCGATGAACCGGCCGCGGCCGGTGACCAGCCGCTCGTCTTCCAGCCGCGGCGGCGAGCAGCCGACGAGACCCGGCCCCTCCGACCGGACTTGCGGCTTCTCGGCGACGCGGCTCAATGGATGAACGAAGCTCCCGTCACGTCGATGGTGGCGCCGCTGGAGTATTTGGCGCGGCCGCTGGCGCAGAAGACGACCACGTTGGCAACGTCCTCGGGCTCGCCGAAATGGCCGGCTGGGATCTCCGCCAGCATCTCGTCGGCGCCGTAGATGCTCAGCATGTCGTCACCCTGGCGCGTATTGATGACGCCAACGCACAGGATGTAGGTCTGGATGTTGTCCTTGGCGTAGAAGCGGGCAATGCCGCGCAGCAGCGAGTTCATGCCGCCCTTGGAGGCGCCGTCGTGGAAGAAAAAGGGGCGGTCGCCGCGCACGGCGATGCGCGCCGATATGCCGATGATGCTGCCGCCGCCGGTCTCCTGAAAATGCAGGACGGCATGGCGGGAGAGGTGGGCGGTCGCCACCAGATTGACCTTCAGCGTATAGAGCCAGTGGTCGTTCCAGGCCTCGCTGTCGGCTGTCATGTCGATCGGCTGCCGGACGGCGGCGTTGTTGACCAGCACGTCGACGCGGCCCTTCCATGCGACCGCCTCCTTCCACAGGCGGTCGAGATCCTGCCAGCGGTCCATATGGGCCTGGACGGGCAGGCAGCGGTTCCGCCCGAGCTCGTCGGCAATCGCCTCGGCGCGCTCCCGGCTGGAGGTGTAGTTCAGGATCACAGACGCGCCCTGCGCCGCCAGCCCGCGCACGATGCCCTCGCCAATGCCGCGCGAGCCGCCGGTTACCAGGACCGTCTTGCCGGAGAGGTCGACGAACGCGCTCATGCGGACTTCCTTTCCAGCTTGCGCGCGGCGTGCCAGGCGGCCGCCTCGCGCGCCATCGTCTCGGTCAGCAGCCGGCCGAACTTGCGCGAGACCGGCCCGGGCCTGCCTTCGCCGACCTTGCGGCCGGCGATCTCGATGACCGGCACGGCGAGTTCCAGCGTAGAGCAGATGAATACCTCGTCGGCCGAGCCGAGTTCGAAGGCGTCGAACAGCGTCTCGTGCACCTCGTGACCCTCGGCCCTGGCGATCTCCAGCACGACCGAGCGCGTGATGCCAGGCAGGATATCGCGGTTCAGTGGCGAGGTGATGATCTTCCCGCCGCGCACCGCGAATACGTTGTAGGCGATGCCCTCGGTTACGAAGCCGTCGCGGTCAACCGCGATGCCGATGTCGGTCTGCGCCGACGTCACCTCGATCGCGCCGAGCACGCTATTGAGATAGTTGCAGTGCTTGGTGCCCGACGGCAGCGCGGCGGAAGGCACGCGCGGGCGCGACAGGATCATCGCCCGCAGGCCGGTCTCCATCTTCTCGGCAATCAGGCCCTTGTAGTAATCCTTGAAGCCGGGAATCGGAATGACCGTGACGTTCGGCTCCGGCTTGCGCAGCAGGCGCGGTTCCCACTTGATGGAGGACATGCCTTCGCCTCGGCTGATCTGCAGCCGCAGATAGCCGTCGTCCATGTCGTTCTCTTCGATCGTGCGCTCGATGATGCTGGTCCACTCCTCGTCGGTGTGGAGATTGGGGATGCGCAGGTAGTCGAGGCCGTCCTTCATGCGATCGAGGTGCGGCTGAAGGCGGAAGGGCGCGCGATCCCACACGGCGACGCCCTCGAATATGCCGTCGCCGTAGAGGAAGCAGCGGTCGAACACTGATACCGTCGCCTCGCCCTCGGAAACGAAGCGGCCGTTGAGATAGATTTTCGTCTTGCTGGCCGTCATGGCGTTCCCGCGCGGTTAGAGAAGGTCGATCCAGATGCCGCCATTGGCCGAGAATGTCGCCCGGGTGGCGGGATACAGCACGATTGTCGTCAGCGGCTGGTCGATCAGCGCCGGGCCATCGACCATCTCACCCGGCAGCAGCCGGGCGCCATCGACGACGCGCACCGCCGAGCGGCCACCCAGCTCCCGCATGAACACCTCGCGCCGGCCCTTGTCGGCCTCGCCGTCTCCGCGCTCCCGGCGCACGCCGTGGTCGAGATCGGCTTGCGGCAGGCGGCCGATCGCCATGGCGCTCCATTCGGTGAACTCGATAGGGTCGCCGCTGCGAACGAAATAGAGTTTTTCGTGCAACTGGTGGAAAGTCTCGGCGACGGTTGCAAGCGCCGCGGCGTCTTCTATCCGGGAAGCGGCGAGGTTGAGCGTGATCTGCCAGACCTGGCCGCGATAGCGAGCCTCCGTCGAGAAACGGACCTCCCGGGCCTCGCGCGGCACGTTCATGCGTTCGAGATAATCGTCCGCGTCTGCCTCCAGCGCGGCCAGAACCGCGTTGGCGGCAGCAAAGTCGAAGCGATCGGTCGCCGCCGGAAGGCTGCGCGAGAAGGTCGACTTGATATCGCTGACGAGGATGCCGAAGGCGCTGAGTACGCCGGCCACAGGCGGCACGAAGACCTTGGCGATTCCCAGTTCGCGCGCTATCGGCACTGCGTGCAGACCGGCCGCCGCGCCTCCTGCAACCATGACGTACTCGCGCGGATCAACACCCTGGCGGATCGTGATCTCCCCTATGGCCGCCACCATGTTCTGCTCCACGGTGAGGCCCACCAGGCTGGCGGCCTCGTCCACAGACAGGCCAAGCGGCGCTGCGATGTCTGCCTCCAAGGCCGTCTGCGCACGCTCGGGCAGCAGCTTCATCGTGCCGCCGGCGAAATTGTCGGCGTCGAGGAAGCCGCGCACCAGGTTGGCGTCGGTAACGGTGGCGCGCACGCCGCCGCGCCCATAGCACGACGGGCCGGGAACGGACTTGGCGCTTTCGGGCCCGACATGGATG
>JAEUMA010000500.1 GCA_016793565.1 Rhizobiaceae bacterium | reverse complement strand
AGGCGGATGCTCTCGTTGACGTTGCGGGTGGCGTGGCCGACCTTCAGCCCCAGATCCCACAGGGCGTAAAGGATGTACTCCACCACCTGCTCCCCCCAGGGCGTCTGCTTGTAGGGCAGCACGAACAGGAGATCGATGTCGGAACCGGGCGCGAGCGTCCCGCGACCGTAGCCGCCGACCGCGACGATCGCCATGCGCTCTCCCGCGGAAGGGTTCTTGGCGCGATAGACGTGGGTGACGGCGAAGTCGTAAATGACCCGGATCAGCTCGTCCATCAGGTACGACAGCCTGGCCGCGCAGGCGGTGCCGCCGCCGTCCGCCTTCAGCATTCCCTCGGCGACCGCGCGGCCTTCCGACAGCGCCTTCTTGATGAACTGCACGGCCTGGGCCCGAATCTCCGGCCGCGAGCCGTCGCCATGGCTGCCGGCGGTCAGCGCGGTCAGTTCGCGGCGCAGGCGCTCCGCGTCGACGATCTCGTCCAGCCGGAGAGGAATTTTTGCCATCGGCAGCGCAGGTCTCGCTCTATGGCCGCGCTCTATAGCGCGATTGCTGCGGGATTGTCATCGGGGCCGGAAACGCCGCGCGCGGATCAGGCCGGACGCGCCTCGCGAAGGCGCTCGCGCAGCATCTGGCGGTCCCTGCGGGTCGACAGCAGGCAGGCCGTGAGCTCTGTTGCGGAAAAGCCGAGGCCTCGCGCCTGGCGGTTGAAGCGGAAGTCATGCCAGGCTTCGGCGAAGCGCCGCTTGCTCAATGCCTTCATGAGGTGCCTGGCCACGGTGCCGCGCACCACATCGCCATAAGCGGCACGGATCTGCGGGTGCTTCTCCATCAGCAGGGCGTAGGCCTGGATATAGCCTTCGGGATGGCCGGAAATGGAATCCGTCGAGGTGTGCTTCAGCCAGTCGATCTCGGCGCTGAGCTGGGCGCCGGTACGCCGAGCCAGCCGGAGCAGAACCTCTCGGTCCTGCAGGCGCGGTACCTCCGGGTCGAAGCCGCCGGCCGCGGCCAACACGTCGCGCCGCACGGTGATCGCCGAGCCGGCGATGTAGATCACCTGCATGACCAGTGCGCTTTCGAGGGTAGCCCCATCCACGAACCCCTCCCGGTTGACGCTGCGGCTGCGCTTAGAGCCGCGCGTGGTTTCGAAAGAGCTGATCAGGAGGTTCAGCGTCGGATCGGCGTCGAACCTGTGCAGGACGGACCGCAGCCGATGCGGCAGATAGACATCGTCAGAGTCGAGAAAACCGATCAGCGGCGAGCTCGCGGCTTCCACGCCCGCGTTGCGGGCAGCATTAGCGCCCTGGCGTGACGGCAAAACCACGAGGCGCAAGCGCGGGTCGCCGACCTGGCGAACGGCTTCGGCGGTGCCGTCGGTCGAACCGTCATCGACGACGATATGCTCGAACTCGTCCGCGGTTTGAGCCTGGACGCTGGCGATGGCTCGAAGCACCGCGTGCCGCCGATTATAGCTCGGCGTGACGACGGTTATCTTCGGCCTGTCGCTCAACTGTGTTCGACGCCTTCCGGTATCCGTTCGACGGTATCGCTGACCAGTCCGCTCGCCAGGCCGAGCTGGCCGACGAAGGCGAGCGAGTAGAACGCCAGGCTGACGGCGATCGCCCCCGGGATCTGCCAGGCCGGCATGCCAGTGTCGCGTCCCTTGTTGACGATGCGCCTGATGGCGCGCCAGTTGAGCGTGAACCAGTGGCCGAGTGAATGTCGTATGCGCCGCAGGCGGCTCGGCGAGCGCCTGAGCGCAAATTTGCGGTCGGCGTCGCGGCCGGTCACCAGCGCACGCCAGAAGTAGAACTGGGCGCCGCGTGGCGCCGCATGCTTGGTGTAGGCCGGCACGCGCCGCATCTCGATGCCCTGGCGGCGCATCTCGTCCACCAGCAGCGTGCAGGACACCTTGAAGCCGTTATTGTCGGGAAACCTGTTCTTCCGGATCCAGTCACCCCGGAATGCGCAGTTGTTGGCGTTAAGGGAACGCTTCCTCGCCTGTCGCTCGTCGTTGTTGCGCAAGGGAAAGAACCAGATCAGCGCGAAGGCGCGCGAGGCGAAGTCGTCGCAGTGTAGGAAGGTGTGGCCGTTGACGACCACTGTCTTCGGATCGGCGAACGGCGCCAGCATGGCGTCGAGCCAGCCCGGCTCTGCCAGCGCGTCCGAATCCAGCAGGATGATGATCTCGCCGCGGGCGCGGTCGATACCGGTGTTCTTGAGCTGGTAGTAGCGCCCGTCGGGCACGCTGACGAACTCGAAATCGGCGAGTTCCATCAACGCGCCAGCATTCGAGGTGACGAGGTCTGCAAGGATGACCGTCTCTTCGTGCTCGCCCGCCTGCACGAAAACGATTTGCGGCCGAGCGCCGGGATGCGCGGTGACATAGCCGGCAATCTGGCGCGCCAGGCCGTCGATAACCTCCCTGACCTCCTCGCCGGTGATCAGGGTCGCGTTTTCCATTTCCATGACGATGGTGAACGGCGTCATGATTCACCTGTGACTACACAGCGATATTATAGTTCAACCTCCAGGCGGCGGCGAGGGCCTATCGGCAACACTGCCTGACATGCGTCTGCGCTTCTACACGGGCGACATGCAGCCTCCCGGAGCGGTTCCTCGCTCCTTTCCGTGGATCCGTGCTGGAAAATCGCTACCCGACGTGGGCTCCCCATCGTAAGTGTGCGACGAAGCATGGGAATCGGCCGATGGCGGGACGCCTGGCACAGAACACGGCCGTTCATATGGGCGTCGCCTTCCTGGCGATGGGATGCTGGGCCGCGTTCGCCAACCGGACCCATCCGATGCCCGGGCCGCTACTCGCGGGCGTGGTCCAGGGATCGCTTTCGGCGGTGATCACGCTCGTCCTGAAGCGGATGATCGAGTCGATCGGGCGCCGCTTCGACGGCCCGGCCTCGCTCTGGCTACCGCCTCTGGTCGCGACGGTGCTTTCGCTGGGCATCCTCGCGTCCATCCATGCGCTGGCCGGGACGCCGGAGATCGCCGCTACCATCGCACTGCCGGCTAGCGTGACGGCGGTGTACTCGACGATCTATTCGCTGGCGCTGTGGCGGGGAAGGAAGGCGGCATGAGCGCGACGGACAACCGACGACCGCTGGCCAGCCGCAATACGGGCTGGGCGGCTGCGGTGACGCGCTTCCTGGCGCGGACATCGGTCTCGCCGAATCAGATCTCGATCGCCAGCATGGTCGCGGCGCTCGCCGCATGCGTGGCGTTCTGGGCAGCCGGACACGCCGAAGGCTTTGTCGCACGAGCGGTGCTGTTCGCAGCCGCCGCCGCATTTTGCCAGCTGCGTCTTCTCTGCAACCTGCTCGACGGCATGGTCGCGATTGAAGCGGGAAAGGCGGCGCCTGACGGCGCTTTCTGGAACGAGTTCCCTGACCGCGTGTCGGACCTGCTGATCCTGGCGGGAGTTGGCTACGGCATCGGCCATCCGGCGCTCGGCTGGGTGGCGGGCGCGCTGGCGATCCTGACGGCCTATGTGCGCGAACTCGGGCGCGGCTGCGGCCTCGCCGCCGACTTCAGCGGGCCGATGGCCAAGCCGCACCGCATGGCTGTGGTCACGGCCGCCGCGCTGCTGTCGATGTTAGAACCGCTGTGGAACGGCAGGAACGAGGCGCTGTGGGCGGCGCTCTGGCTGGTCGCGCTCGGCTCCGGCGTGACCGTGATCCGCCGGGCATGGAGGGTGGTGACTGGCCTGCGCTCCGGCGCCGCACGCGGATGAAGGAAGGCGGCACCGTGCCGGCCGCCGCCTATACCATTCCCTTGAGGCGATAGAGAGCCTCCAGCGCCTCGCGCGGCGTCAGTTCGTCCGGATGCAGGGCCGCGACCGCCTCGCGAATCCCGTCGGAGGCCGGCGGTTTCGCCGGCGCCGACGCGACCCTTGCAGCGGCGGAAAACAGCGGCAAATCGTCGACCAGCCGGTCGGCCTTGCCGGACGTCTCGCTCGCCTCCAGCATCTGCAGCACGTCGCGGGCGCGGGCGACAACCGCGGGAGGCAGGCCGGCTAGGCGTGCGACCTGCACGCCGTATGAGCGGTCGGCCGCGCCCTTTCCCACCTCGTGCAGGAACACCACCTCGCCCTCCCACTCCTTCACCCGCATGGTGGCGTTGTGGAGGCGCGGGAGCCGTTCCGCCAACGAGGTCAACTCGTGGAAGTGGGTGGCGAACAAGGCGCGGCAGCGGTTCTGCTCGTGCAAATATTCCACCGTCGCCCAGGCGATCGACAGGCCGTCGAAAGTTGCGGTGCCGCGGCCGATCTCGTCGAGGATGACAAGCGCACGCTCGCCGGCCTGGTTGAGGATCGCCGCCGTCTCGACCATCTCGACCATGAAGGTGGAGCGGCCGCGCGCCAGGTCGTCCGACGCGCCGACGCGCGAAAACAGCCGGTCGACCACACCGATATGGGCGCTGCGCGCCGGCACATAGGCGCCGGCCTGCGCGAGGATCGCCATCAGCGCGTTCTGGCGCAGGAAGGTCGACTTGCCGCCCATGTTGGGGCCGGTCAGGAGCCATATGGCGCCGTTTTTGGCGCCAGGCGCGGGGGAAAGGTCGCAATCGTTGACGACGAAAGGGGTGCCCTGCTCGCGGCGCAACGCCTGTTCCACCACCGGATGCCGCCCGCCGACGATGGTGAAGGCCAGGCTGGAGTCGACCGAGGGCCGGCACCAGGCCTCGGCCTCCGCCAGCAAGGCCAGCGCTGCGGAAACGTCGAGCACGGCGAGTGCCTCCGCGCCGGCGCGGATCAGTCCGGCGTTTTCCACCGCGTGCGCCGTCAGCGCGTCGAACATGGCGAGTTCGATCTGCAGCGCGCGATCGGCGGCGTTGGCGATCTTCGTCTCCAGGCCGGCGAGTTCGGTGGTGGTGAAGCGCATGGCGTTGGCCATGGTCTGACGGTGGATAAAGCGCGCCTTTGCGGCGTCGGTGCCGTTCATCGCCTGCTGGTGGTTGGCCGTCACCTCGATGTAGTAGCCGAGCACGTTGTTGTGCCGGATTTTCAGCGAGCGGATGCCGGTTTCCTCGATCAGCTCGCGCTCCATGGCCGCGATCACGCGGCGCGATTCGTCGCGCAGGGCACGCATCTCGTCGAGTTCGCGGTCATGGCCGGCGCGAACGAAGCCGCCGTCGCGCTTGAGCAGCGGCAGTTCCTCCGCCAGCGCGCGCTCGAAATGGGCCGATAGATCGGCCGGCAGCGCCGCCAGCGCGGCACAGGCGGCCGCCAGTTCGGCGGTCAGGCCGAGCGGCGCGAGCAGGCCGGCGACCAGCCGCCCCGCGTCCAGGCCTGCGGCCACCGTGCCCAGGTCGCGCGGGCCGCCGCGCCCGAGCGCCAGCCGGGTCAGCGCGCGCGGCATGTCGGGCGCGCCCTTCAGCGCGGAGCGAAGCGCCTCGCGCACCTCCGGCTCGGCCAGCAGGAATCCGACCGAATCGAGCCGGGCGTTGATCGCGGCCGGGTCGGTGAGCGGCGCCATCAACCTGTCGCAGAGCAGACGTGCGCCGCCGCCCGTAAGGGTGCGGTCGATCGCCCGGAGCAGCGATCCCTCGCGCTGGCCGGAGAGCGTGCGTAGCAGTTCCAGATTGGCGCGTGTTGCGGGATCAATGAATAGCGTGGAGCCGTTGGCTTCCCGCTCCGGGCGAGCCAGCGGCGGACGCTCGCCGATCTGCGTCTTCTCGACATAGGCGATGACGCCGGAAATCGCCGACAGCTCCGCGCGCGAGAAGGCGCCGAAACCCTCCGGCGTTGCGACCCCGTAGAAGCGGCCGATGCGGGCGGGGGCGCTGGCCGAATCGAACAGCGCGGCCGGCTGCGGATTGCAGATGCTGCCGAGCTGCGAAAGGACGGGCCGCAGTTCCTCGTCGTGAAAGACCGGCTCGGCCAGGATCAGCTCGCGCGGGTCGACCCGGGCGATGTCGGCCGCCAGCCGCTCGGCGCTGGTCTCGCAGACTCGGAAGGCGCCAGTCGACATGTCGATCCAGGCGAGCGCGAGGTCGCCGCCGCCCTTCACGCGGCCTGCCGCCATCAGAAAATTCGATTCCGACGGCGCCAGCAGCTTGTCCTCGGTGATTGTACCGGGCGTCACGAGGCGCACGACATCGCGCCGCACCACGGACTTGCCGCCACGCTTCCTGGCCTCCGCCGGGTCCTCGACCTGCTCGCAGACGGCGACGCGGAAACCCAGCGCGATCAGCTTCTGCAGGTAGTCGTCGGCGGCGTGCACCGGCACGCCGCACATCGGTATGTCGGCGCCCTGGTGCTTCCCGCGCTTGGTGAGAACGATGCCGAGAGCCCGGCTTGCCTTCTCGGCATCCTCGAAGAACAGCTCGTAGAAATCGCCCATGCGATAGAACAGCAGCGAATCCGGGTTCGCCGCCTTGATCTCGATGAACTGCTCCATCATCGGCGTGGCTGCCGCTGGGGGGGCTGCCCGCGCTTCGGAAGTGGGTGGGCGATGATCCTGCAAGGGCTTTCCGGGGCTAGAGGCTGATCGCGGCGGTGCCGGCCACCGCCAGGGCGGCGCCGAGCCAGGCCTGTCGCGGCGGCGCGACGCCCGAGCGTAACCAGACCATCGGAAGGATCACGATCGGCGTCATCGACGACAGTGTCGTAACGATGCCGACATTGCCAGTGGCGAGCGCGGCCATCAACAGGGACATGCCAAGGCCGGTGCCGAAGAAGGCCGATCCGAGCGCGAGGGTCAGATCCCCGCGGCGGAAACGGTAAGGCTGCCGCAAAGCCGCGATGGGCGCCAGCGCGAGCAGCAGGAAGAACACCGCTGCGACGCCCGAGCGAACCGCCATCGCCGCGAACGGCTCGACGCCGGCAGCCATCGCTGGACGCGCGAAGAGGCTGCCCAGCGCCTGTCCGAACGCGGTGACCACGCCGAGCACGATGCCCAGTAGAGGCGCCCCGCGCGCTTCCGGGCCTGGGGGTGTGCCGACGGCCGGCAATTCGGCGGCAACCGGCGGACGCCGCCAGATGCCGATCGCCAGCACGATACCGGCGAGCACCAGCGCGACGCCAAGACCCTGCCGCAAGCTGATCGTCTCGCCGAGAAAGGCGTAGCCGAGCAGCAGAGAAAACGGAGAGGCGAGCGCGAAGAGCAGCGCAGTATTGCGCGGTCCGGCCGTGTAGATGGCGGCGAAATAGGTGGTGCTGGCGATGACGATGCCGAACAGGCCCGACACCGACAGCAGCAGCGCGGTGTGCGGCGTGAGCGTTTGCCAGCCGCCGACCGCCAAGGTCGCGGCACCGGTCATGGCGAAGGCAGCCAGCATCTGCCAGCGCGCAAGGCGGACGACGTCGACGCGGCCCTTGAGCTCGCTGATCAGCATGCCGGAGAGCGCGATGCAGGTCGCGGCTCCGACCGCAAGGGCTTCAGAGACGAACACGAACGAGAGCGCCGATCTCGCGCAAAACGTGGATCATGCCGATGTCTGACGCCTTCGACGGCAAAAATGTAGCCCCATGGCGAAGCTCTCCACAGTCCAGGCGGCCGCTTAATCGGGAAATAGGGCAAGCCGCCAAAGATTCCTGCGCTTCATCCTTGCCGGACCGTGTCGGCCGATTGTAGCCTCGCCGCCCGCGCTCTCGGGAGAAGAGCGCCATCTTGGGAGGAACGGCGTTGAACATCAGGGTGACCAAGGGCAAACCCGACAATGGCGGCCCGTCCGTCAGCACCCAGGAAGCGCTGGATTTTCACGCCTCCGGCCGTCCCGGCAAGCTGGAGATCAACCCCACCAAGCCGATGGCCACGCAGCGCGACCTTTCGCTCGCCTATTCGCCGGGCGTCGCGGTACCGGTCAAGGCGATCGCCGAGGATCCCAGCAGGGCCTTCGACTACACTACGCGCGGCAACATGGTTGCCGTCATCTCTAACGGCACCGCCATCCTCGGGCTCGGCAATCTCGGCGCGCTGGCCTCCAAGCCGGTGATGGAGGGCAAGGCGGTGCTGTTCAAGCGCTTCGCCGACGTCGATTCCATCGACCTCGAGGTGGATACGGAGGACGCCGACGCCTTCGTCAACTGCGTGCGCTATCTGGGGCCTTCGTTCGGCGGCATCAATCTGGAGGACATCAAGGCGCCGGAATGCTTCATCATCGAGCAGCGCCTGCGCGAACTGATGGACATCCCGGTCTTCCACGACGACCAACACGGCACCGCCATCATCGCGGCGGCGGGGCTGATCAACGCGCTGGAGATCACGGGCCGCGACATGAAGACGACGAAGCTCGTCTGCAACGGCGCCGGCGCGGCCGGCATCGCCTGCATCGAGTTGATCAAGGCGATGGGCTTCGCACCGGAAAACGTGATCCTGTGCGACACCAAGGGCGTCGTCTACCAGGGCCGCACCGAGGGCATGAACCAGTGGAAGTCGGCACACGCGGCCAAGACGGAAGCGCGCAGCCTGGCCGACGCGCTGGACGGGGCCGACGTGATCTTCGGCCTGTCGGCCAAGGGCGCGCTGACCAATGCGATGATCCAGTCGATGGCCAAGAACCCGATCATCTTTGCCATGGCCAATCCGGACCCGGAAATCACGCCGGAGGAAGTCGCCGAGATCCGCACCGACGCCATCATGGCGACCGGCCGGTCGGACTATCCCAACCAGGTCAACAACGTGCTGGGCTTTCCCTACATCTTCCGCGGCGCGCTCGACGTGCGCGCGACCACGATCAACGACGCGATGAAGATCGCGGCGGCGAAGGCGCTGGCGGAACTCGCCCGCGAGGACGTGCCCGACGACGTCGCCGCCGCCTACCAGGGCAACCGGCCGAAGTTTGGGCCGAACTATATCATCCCGGTACCCTTCGACCCGCGGCTGATCTCGGCGGTGCCCGTGGCGGTCGCCCGCGCGGCGATGGAATCGGGCGTCGCGCGCCGGCCGATCCTCGACCTCGACCGCTACGCGCAGGAACTGTCGGCGCGCCGCGACCCGATCGCTTCGACGCTGCAGCGCATCCACGACCGGGTGCGCCGCCAGCCCAAGCGCGTCGTCTTCGCCGAGGGCGAGGAGGAGCAGGTGATGCGCGCTGCCGTGTCCTACGTGAACCAGCGGCTCGGCACGGCGATTCTGGTGGGCCGCGACGACGTGATCCGGGAAAACGCGCGCAACGCCGGCATCGACCTGAACCGCCCCGGCATCGAGCTCATCAACGCCCGTCTGTCGCGGCGCAACGCGGTCTATGCCGACCACCTCTACGAGCGCATGCAGCGGCGCGGCTATCTTCTTCGCGACTGCCAGCGGCTGACCAACAACGACCGCAACCATTTCGCCGCCTGCATGGTGGCGCTCGGCGACGCCGACGCGATGGTGACGGGCGTGACCCGCAACTATTCCACCGCGCTCGACGACGTGCGCCGGGTGATCGACGCGCGGCCCGGCCACCGGGTGATCGGCGTCTCCATCGCGCTCTGCCGGGGCAGAACCGTGATCGTGGCCGACACGGCCGTGCACGACATGCCCAACGCGGAGCAGATCGCCGACATCGCCGAGGAGGCGGCCGGCTTCGCGCGGCGCATGGGCTACGAGCCGCGCGTGGCGATGCTCGCCTATTCCACCTTCGGCCATCCGCCGGGGGAACGCTCCGAGCGCGTGCAGGAGGCGGTGAAGATCCTCGACAAGCGGCGCGTCGATTTCGAGTATGACGGCGAGATGGCCGCCGACGTGGCGCTCAACTTCCGGCTGATGCAGCAGCAATACCCGTTCTGCCGCCTGTCGGGGGCCGCCAACGTGCTGGTGATGCCGGCGTTCCACTCGGCCTCGATCTCGACCAAGATGCTGCAGGAGCTAGGCGGCTCGACGGTAATCGGCCCCCTGCTGGTCGGCCTCAACAAGCCGGTGCAGATCGTGCCGCTCAACGCCAAGGATTCCGACATCGTCAACATGGCGGCGATTGCCGCCTACAGCGCGGCGGGCTGATGGCCGCCGGCGCGCCGCGGCCGAGTACCGTGCGCGGCGGCGCGGAACTGCTGGCGCTGTCGGCGGCGCTGCTGATGCTCCCGGCCTGTGTTTCATCCGCCCCGCAGGATGGGGTTTCGGCTCGAAATCGCGCCGCGGTCGATCAATGCCGTGGCGAGGCGTGGTTCTGTACCGCCCAGTCGTCGGAGTGATCGCGAGCGTTCACAGACCAGGCCGTTCGCCGCTGCTGCCCATCACCGCGCCAGCCGCCCGTCATGGCTGACGCGGTACTGGCTTCGCCATGTGACGACACTGCGACGGAAGCGCTTGGATTCTCCGCGAGGATGGACTAAGGGAGCCGCGCTGTCCTCGCACGCCACGAGCGGAGACGGCATGCGGAGAGGTGGCCGAGTGGTTGAAGGCGCACGCCTGGAACGCGTGTATACGGGAAACCGTATCAAGGGTTCGAATCCCTTTCTCTCCGCCATTGCCCACTGAGGCGAACATTCTCCGCCCGACATGGTAGGGCTCAAAAAGCCCAGCGTTTGCGGCATTCGCGGTCACAGCTCCTGACTGCGGCTCAGCATCTCGGCCTTCCGTTGGTGCCCTCTCAGGGCAAAATCCTCCGAACCTCCTGACTGAACGAATTTGGTACGGCATTCGCAGTTGCGGCAAGATCAACCAGTTGGCGCTTCTCTGATCGGCGCGAGTTCGATTAGTGATGGGCATCGGTGTGTCGAGCGTGATCGACTAGTGGACATCCGATTTTTGAATTGCAATGGACCATTTATGCGTCAATCGCAGCACCGCTCGATGTCGAAGATAATATCAGCGCAGGACGAGCCGTTCAGACTTGCTCCACATTGTCTCTGAGGGTGTCACATTGTCTCTGAGGGTGTCGGCTGACAAACGCAATATGGTCCGATGTTGCACGGGTCCGAACGTTTTTGGGTCCGCGGCCATAGGCGCGATGGTGCACCGCTGGCATCCTGCGGAAATGGTGGGACAGACACCGGCGCGATTAAGTGAAGCAATGCAGATATCCGACGACGACGACAGCGCTGAGATCGAGCAGGCGCGCCTAAAGGGTTATTCGACGCGACGTGCAACCCTGCCGGATCTTGAAGAGATGCTGTTCGAGCCGATCCCAGTTCTTGACCATGGCTTTGTCCGGGTCGCGGACTACATGGGTGCCGACGACTCTGTGGTACAGGCTGCGCGCGTCTCGTATGGGCGAGGGACGCGCAAAGTATCCGAGGACAGCGCGCTTATCCGATATCTGCCGCATCACCGTCACACCACGCCGCCGGCGCGTTCACGCTCCACCTCTACGCAGCATTCGCCGGAAAGGAACGCCGGCTGATCTCGGAGCGAACGCGCAGCGCTCTCGTCCCGGAAGGCCAGGGGCACCAGGCTCGGCAGCCGGACCAATGCGGCCGAAGCGGCAGCCGAAGGCCGCGCCGTCTCGTTCCGCGAATCCGAACGCTTCGCCGCGACCGTCCTGCCGATCATCGAGTCCATCCGCCGCTCCGGCATCACCAGCCTGCGCGGCCTCGCCATCGCGCTCAACAACCGAGGCGTCCGCACAGCGAGGGGCGGCACATGGCAGGTGTCCGATGTACGGAACTTGGTGCGGCGGGCGGCCGAGGAGACGGTTTTATTGCCGGGAGCTCGTTGACCGGAGCTTACCCCCGACCTGCGCCCGAGAGTCTGACGATGCCGGCGGGTGGAAAATCCGGTCAGTGAGCGGTCCAGCCGCCGTCGATGGGCAGGGCAGCGCCAGTCATCTGTTCGGCGGCGTCGCTGCACAGGAATGCGGTCAGCGCCGCAACCTGTTCGACAGTCACAAACTGCTTGGTGGGCTGGGCGGCGAGCAGCACGTCGCGCTTGACCGCTTCTTCCGAAATGCCGCGCGCAGCAGCGGTCTCGGGAATCTGCTTTTCCACGAGGGGCGTCAGCACATAGCCGGGGCAGACGGCGTTGGCGGTGATGCCGTGCTCGGCGCCTTCGAGCGCCAGCGTCTTGCGGAGACCGACGACCCCGTGCTTGGCCATGACATAGGCCGACTTGTAGGGCGAGGCGACGAGACCATGCGCAGAGGCAACCGCCACGAAGCGGCCCCAGCCCTGTGCCTTCATCGCGCCGAAGGTGCGGTGTGCAAGGTGCCAGGCCGCGGCCATGTTGATGGCGACGATGAGATCGAAGCGGGCGGAATCGAAATCCTCGATGGGAGCGACGGTCTGGATGCCCGCATTGGGCACCACGATGTCGACCTTGCCGAAACGTTCGCGTATGGCCTCCACCAGTTCGGCGATCTCCTCAGGCTTCAACATGTCGGCGCCGTGAAACGCCACGTCGGCCGTATCGGAGGCCAGGACCGCGCGAGTGGCCTCGATCTCAGCCGGATCCCCGAGCCCGTTCAACGTGACGTCGTGACCGGCCGAGGCGAGTGCGCGGGCAATGCCGAGGCCGATGCCGGATGTTGATCCTGTGACGATGGCGGTGCGACGGGTCATGGCGAGAGTCCTTTCGCGAGGCGAGGTTCGCAAGAAGGTGGTGGCCATCGGGCGCAGCCTCGGCGCGCTGCATCAATGCAGCATCATCTCCGGAACGTCGGCCGACACGTGCAGCTTGGCGGACGTCGAGGCGAGGATTGTTTCGACCGACACACCGGGCGCGCGTTCCAAGAGGTGCAGCCCATCGTCCTCGGGCCGGATCACCGCGAGATCCGTGACGATGAGGTTGACGCGGCGGGTCGCGGTCAGCGGCAAGGTGCAGAACGGCACGACCTTCGGCACGCCGCGACCCAGATGCTGCATGGCGACCACCACGGACCGGGCGCCAGCAACGAGGTCCATCGCTCCGCCCATGCCCGGAACCATCTTGCCCGGGATCATCCAGTTGGCCAGATAGCCGCGCTCGTCGACTTCCAGCCCACCCAGCACCGTCATGTCGAGGTGTCCGCCCCTGATCAGGCCGAAGCTCATGGCGCTGTCGATGGAGGCCGCACCTGGCACGGCGGTGATGAAGCCGCCGCCCGCGTCGGTGAGATCGGTTTCCTCCATGCCTTCGGGCGGTCGGGCGCCGAGCCCGATGATGCCGTTTTCCGCCTGGAAGAACACGCCGCGCTCGGCCGGCACGTAGTTGGCGACGATCGAGGGCAGGCCGATGCCGAGATTGACCAGCATGCCGGGCCGGATCTCCTGCGCCACGCGGCGGGCGATCAGATCCTTGGGATCCATGGTGACTACGATGACCTCGTTCATGTTTGCCTCGCTCAGGCTGCGCGGCCAATCAGGTGGTCGACCAGGACGCCAGGCGTCTTCACCGCATCCGGCGGGATCACGCCGACAGGCACGATGTGCTCGGCCTCGGCGATCACCGTGTCGGCCGCCATGGCCATGATCGGGTTGAAGTTGTGTGCGGTCAGCCAGTATTCGAGATTGCCGTTGTAGTCGGCCTGGCGTGCGCCGATCAGGGCGACGTCGCCGCGGATCGGCCGTTCGACCAGGAAGCGGCGGCCGTCCACCTCCACGAGCTGCTTGCCGGTCTCGACTTCCGTACCGATGCCCGTCGCCGTCAGGACGCCGCCGAGGCCGACGCCCCCGGCGCGGATGCGCTCGACCAGCCTGCCTTGCGGAACGAGCTCCACCTCGATCTCGCCGGCGATCATCTTCTTCTGCGTCTCGGGATTGAGACCGATATGGCTGGTGATCACCCGTGCAACCGCGCCCGCGGAGATCAGCTTGCCAATGCCGAGGCCGGGCTTGGCCGTATCGTTGGCGACGATGGTGAGGCCCTTCACGCCCAGTGCCGCGATGGCGGCGATCATCCGGTGCGGCGAGCCGACGCCCATGAATCCCCCGATCAGCACCGTCGCCCCGTCGGGCACCAGCGTGGCCGCATCTTCCACCTTCAGCGCGCCCTTCATGCGGCGATCCTCCCTTCCTCGGCAGCAAGCGCCCGCGTCGCCCGTGCGATGACCCTTTCCTCGTTCGTCGGAATGACCATGACCGTGACCGGCGCGCCCGCGGGCGAGATCCCCCGGCTGTTGACGGCGTTGCGGTCGGCATCGACGCAGACGCCGAGCCGCTCCATCCCGGCAGTCACACGCGCGCGGATAAGGCGCGAGTTCTCTCCGATGCCGCCACAGAACACGAGCCCGTCGCCCCTGCAGCGCGGCCACCAGCCCACCCAGCTCGCGCTGGATGCGCAAGACGAAATAGTCGATCGCCTCGGCCGCGCGCGGATCCGCGCTGGCCTCCAGCATGCGCATGTCGTTCGAAATGCCCGACAACCCAAGAAGGCCCGACTGGCGGTAGAGCATGTCGCTGATCTCGGCGGCGCCCAACTTCTCCTGGTCCTTGCCGGCGTCGAGAAGCCCAAGGCTTCCCGAGCCGACATGAACACCGTCCTGACGCTAGTAGAGCGCGGCGGCATCGCCCGTTCATTCCATATCGACGGCACCACGGTCGCGAAGATCGTCCCGATTGTCCGCACCAACATCGCCCGCGAAAGCGCGCTGATGACCGACGAAGCTCTGCACTACAAGCGCGTCGGTGCCGAGTTCGCCATGCACGGCCACGTCGAGCACCGCGTGAAGGAATATGGCCGTACCGAATACACCGACGCTGGCGAGCGCGTGAAGGTCAACACCAACACCGTCGAAGGCTTCTATTCGATCTTCAAGCGCGGCATGAAGGGCGTCTATCAGCACTGCGCAGAGCACCACCTGCACCGCTATCTTGCCGAGTTCGATTTCCGGTATTCCAACCGCGTAGCGCTTGGCGTTGACGACGGCGTGCGCGCCTTGAAGGGCGCCAAGGGCAAGCGCCTCACCTATCGCCAACCTGCTTGATGATCGGAACCGGCCCCGAAAGGAAATCCAGCTGCAGCTGCCGCTGTGGAAAGCTCATTTCGGAAACGGAACAAACCCAGGTAGGGGATTCACATCGTACAGCATTTGCACTATATTGGGCAGACGGGTGTCACGGTGAACCTCCAGGCCGTGGCATGACCTGCTTCCCCGTTTCCGGACCGTTCTGAGCTGGAATTTTCCACTTATGATCCCCGTATCGGGAGAAGGAGGATTCCG
>JAEUMA010000473.1 GCA_016793565.1 Rhizobiaceae bacterium | reverse complement strand
CATCCGGCAAAGCGCTGCACGCCGGATGCAGCGGGTGGAGCGCTGTGCGGGGCGAGACCGCGCGCCACCGCCATAGTTGCCGCGAAGATCACACAAGCGATGGTGAGATGCGTGGCGAGACGGTACTGGCTGACGTCGACGCGCTCGGTCAGGCCCGAAGCGACCATCCACCAGCCGACCGCGCCCTGCAGTCCGCCCAGCGCCAGAATGCCCAACAGTTTGGGCATCAGCCCGCGTTCGATCCGCCCGGTGGCCCACAAGAACAGCAAAGGCAGCGCGAACACGAAGCCCACGCCCCGCGCCAGCAGCCGGTGCGCCCACTCCCACCAGAAGATGCGCTTGAAGGCATCCAGGCTCATGCCCTTGTTGATCTGTTGGTACTCCGGAATCTGCCGATACTTTTCGAGCTCCTGCTGCCAGTCGGCCTCGTTCAGCGGCGGAACGATCCCGTGGATCGGCTTCCACTCGGTGATCGACAGGCCAGAATCGGTAAGGCGTGTCGCCCCGCCGACCAGGAAGAGCGCGAACATCACCACCAGCACGCCGTAGAGCCAGAAGCGCACCAGGCGGCGGTTGCGGATCAGACGCTCGCGCTCGGCGATGTTGGGCGAAAATGGGGAAGCTACGGCGGGCGAGGTCATGGGCTGGCTCCGGTAGGCGGTGTCGTGAACCAAGCCGGCTCCCGGTTCAACCCCGCCGTGAGCGACATGCCGTCGCGCCCGCGCGCTACGGACGCCACGGTTGCAAGATAGGCCGCCTGCGCCTATGCCGTTGGCGGAAAGGTGCCGCCGATGCCGATCAGACTGAAGAAGCTGTTGGGAACGATCATGCTGATCGCGCTGGTCTGCATCTATGCGCTGGTAGCCACGACGGTCGCGGTCGCGCGGCTCTCGGAGTCGGGGCCGCTGGCGCACTTCCTGTTCTTTCTCATCGGCGGCCTGGCTTGGATATTGCCCGCCATGGGCATCATCCGCTGGATGATGATCCCGCGCATGCCGGAAGCCAGGAAGTAGGAAACCCTCCGCGTCAGACCGTCACAAGGCGCTTTCCCGCATTGGCGAGCGGCGTCGTGAAGCCGGTCAGCATGGTGCGCACATGCTCGATGTTCTGGAAGCGGCCGTTGATGGACAGTCGCGGCAGCGCCAGCAGATGCGCGGCGTGCTCGGCCCGGATGACGCCATGCCTGGTTGTGACCGCGCTGACGAACCCAGCCTCGGCGGCGAGTTCCACCTCCCGCGCGCCGACAGCCGCCGGATAGCCGTACGGATACGCCATGTGGCGCGGCCGCCGTCCGGTCTCGATCTCGATGGCCGTGACGGCATCGACCATTTCGGCCAAAGCCTTCGTTCGGGTGAGTCGCTTCAGCATGAAATGGTTGACGGTGTGGGCACCGATCGTGGCCAGCGGATGCGCGGCAATGGTCCGAACCTCGTCCCAATCCATCAGCAGATGCCTGCGCAAATCGTCCGGTGCGATCGCCGCGGAACCGGCAATGGCGTTCAGCGCGGAACCGCGGTCTTCCTCGGCCACTTCCGAACACAGATGGTCGTGAAGACGCATGAAGGCTGCCCTCTTCCTATCCGGCGACGCACAGTCCAGAACCTCGGTACCGTTTGCGGTCGCCAGATAGATCGCGTCCCGTGTAAGCACCACCTGCTCGAGCACCTCCCACCACAGTTCGGCGGTGCCGTTGATCAGCCCCGGCGCCACATAGATGGTGAACGGCGTCGCGTGTTTCTCAAAGACCGGCAGGGCCTCGGTCAGGTTGTCGCGAAAGGCGTCGTCCGCCGTGATCGCGGCGAACCGGCGTCCTCGGCCTCCACCGAGGATTCGCTCGACCGCGTCGTCCATACCTACGAAGTCGTATCCCGACGCTTTCACGTCGGCGATAAGTGTGTCGAGGAATCGCGGCGTGATCATGAGGTGCCGGTTGATTCCTAGTGGCGTGGGCTTGGCCTCCGTCACCCTGTGCAACATCAGGATCACGCCGATGCCGCCGAGCAAGGGCTTGGCCAGCGGCGCGATACCGCTCAGGCGCGCCGCGCCAAGCGCAAACCTGCGAACCGCATCTCCCCCGTCGATCATTCGTTCACCTTTTGCGCCTAGATTGCCGTCGCGAGGCGTGTCCGGCGCATTGGACCGTCACTGCCATCCATAGCGGCCAAGGATTGAGGCATGGTTGACGCAGCCGCCAGCTTTTCGCGCGATCAGGCTCTTGTCGCCGACGGCGCTTCCCCTGCTCGATCCTCGGGCCCGCTGCAGGCCACAGTCAAAAACCCGTCGGACTATCGCAGGCTTGCCGAAGCCATGCTGACCGGCCCCGCACAGGCGCCGGCCTGGGTGGAGGGATGGGCGCGTCACGTCGGCGGCGACGGCGTCGTTGCGAGCCTGGCGAGCGGCGAGCGGTCCGCGCTCACGCTGGCGCTCTCGGTGACGAAGCGCGGTTTCTTCAAGATCGCGGGGTTTCCAGGCGAATCGCACGCCAACGGCAACTTCCCGGCCCTCGATCCGAGACAGGCTCCCAATCTGGGGCAGGCCGAACTGATGCGGCTGGTCGAGGTCATCGCGGCCGCCCGGCCCGACATCGACGTGCTGGCGCTGGAGCGCATCGCGCCCTCACTTGCCGGCGTCGCGAACCCGTTGCTCGCCCTGCCCCATCGGCCGAGCCCCAACATCGCACTCGCCCTGCGCCTGGAAGGCGGCTTCGACCGTGTCGTCGAGCGGGTGGGGGCCAAGCGCCGCCGCAAGAAGACGCGCGGCCAGATCCGCAAGTTCGAGGCCGCCGGCGGATACCGCCGCTATCGCGCCGAGACCGCGGCCGAGGTCGACGCCCTTGCGGCGATCTTCTTCGAGCAGAAGGCCGAACGGTTCCGCAAGCTCGGCGTCCGCGACGTCTTCGCGGAGACCAAGGTCCGCGCCTTCTTTCGCGACCTGTTCATTTCATCCCTCGCGTTCGACCGGCCGCCATTCCAGCTTCACGCGCTGGAGGTGGGCGGCAAGGTGCGCGCGGTCACCGGCGGCTGCCTGCTCGCCGACCGAATGACATGCGAATTCGGAGCGATCGTCGAGGACGAGCTCGTCCACGCCAGCCCGGGCGACTTCCTTTTCCACGAGAACATCCGCGAGGCTTGCGAACAAGGCCTGGCCCTGTACGACTTCAGCGTTGGCGACGAATTCTACAAGCGGCAATGGTGCGACGTGGAGATCCACCAGGTCGACATCTTGCTGCCGCTGACGGCGAAAGGCCGGACGTACGCCGCCTCCCATCACGCGATCAGCGCTGCGAAAGCCGCGGTGAAGAACAATCCGCGTCTCTGGTCGGCCGTCAAATGGCTGCGCCGCCGCTCCGGAGGCGCGGCCCCGGTCGCCAGTGCCGATCGGCCGGACGAGGACTGATCAGGCGGCCGAGCGGCTGTCCGGCGCCATCGGGTCGGCGTGCGACGAACCCGCCGGCGTCACCAGCGTGGCCCCGCCATCGGCCGATGCGAACAGCTGCGCGGCCTTGGCCACCGCGCCGTCCTCGGCATCGATGACAGCAATCATCACCTCGGTCTCCGCCCCCACCAGCCTGCGAACCGCATCCTTGTCGGCCGGCCCGCATTCGACCACTACCATGTCGTAGGCGGTAGTGAGCGAATCCAGGATGATCGGCAGCCGGTCGACCGCGCGCATGGCGCGGACGGGATTGGCCGTTCCGACCGGAATGACGTGGCAGTCGGAATAGTGGTCGGCATGGATGACGTCGGCGAACTGGGCCTCCGACGTCAGAAGATTGGTGATACCGGGATATGCGCCGCTGTCGAGCATCGGCAGCGAGGCGACGCCCGAAGCGGTCAGATCGAGAAGCAGGACGCGCAATCCAGCATCGGAGATGCTGCGCGCAACCATGACGGAGGCAGCGGCCGCCTCGTCTCCCTCGGGCGAAACGAAGACGACGCGCTCGGCTCCTGCCGCGATCAGACGTTCCGCAGCGCTCGGGATGTCGATCTCGCCAAGTGGCGACGGCTGCCAGACCGGCTTG
>JAEUMA010000471.1 GCA_016793565.1 Rhizobiaceae bacterium | reverse complement strand
GGCGGCGATCGCCGCCGCACTCTCCGCCGGGGCGCGGCGTGGCCTGCTCATGAAGGGTGGCGCCGTGCTGGAAAACCTCGGCAAGGTCGACCGCGTCGCTTTCGACAAGACAGGCACGCTCACCGAAGGCAAGCCGAAAGTCACCGACATTGTCGGCGTCGCGCGCGACGAGCGGGAGACGCTGAGGCTGGCGGCCGCGCTCGAGGCGGGGTCAAGCCATCCCCTGGCGATCGCGATCCTAGCAAAGGCGGCGGCCGAAAAGGTGACGGTTGCGACGGCAACCGAAGCCGGGGCCGTCGGCGGCAAGGGCGTCGTCGGTACCGTTGATGGGGTAAAACTGTTACTGGCTTCGCCCCGCGCGGCGTCCGAAAGGACGCCGCTGGACGATGCTCTGTTGGCCCGGATCGCTTCGCTCAATGACGAAGGCAAGACCGTATCCGTGCTGCTTGCCGGCGACCTCGTCGCCGGGCTGATCGCCATGCGCGACGAACCGCGCGACGACGCCGTGGCTGGCATCGCAGCGCTGCGCGAGCTCGGTATCGACGCGGTCATGCTGACCGGCGACAATACGCGGACGGCCAAGGCAATTGCCGCTTCGCTCGGCATGGAAGCGCGCGCCGAGCTGATGCCGCAGGACAAGCAAAAGATCGTCAGCGAGATGAAGGCCGAGGGCAAGTTCGTCGCCAAGGTGGGCGACGGCATCAACGATGCGCCAGCGCTCGCCGCAGCCGATATAGGCATCGCCATGGGCAGCGGCACGGACGTCGCACTCGAGACCGCCGATGCGGCAATCCTGCACGGCCGAGTCAAAGACGTGGCCAACATGGTTTTGCTGTCGCGCCTCACGATGCGCAACATTTTTCAGAACATCACCATCTCGCTCGGGCTGAAGGCGGTGTTCCTGGTGACGACGGTTCTCGGCATCACCGGACTGTGGCCGGCGATCCTGGCCGACACCGGCGCGACAGTCCTGGTAACAGCCAATGCTATGCGCCTGCTCGCCTGGAAGGGGCTTCGCGAAGCCTGATAGCGACTGACCGAACGAGCGGGCTGAAGCGTCGAACTGCCCCCGTCAAAACGCCGCCAATCCAGGGAGACGCAACGGAGAAAGAAGGTTGTTCTTTGCTTCCCTTGTTTGGGCCGCAACAATTGCGGGATCTGGTCAAGAGCGAAGCGAAGCGAAGGTCGCCTGGCAGTCGCAATAGGATTGGCAACAAAGCACTGCGTGGATCGGCGACAGGCCTGCCAAGCAGTGCATCAGACAGGATGAAGCGACGTGGATGAATCCGAACACCGGCGCGACGGACTGGCCAAATCGCTGGGCCTGGTACGTCTGTCGCTCTACGGTGTCGGAACGATCATTGGCGCGGGCATCTATTCCGTCATCGGTCCGGCCGCGTCGGCCGCCGGCGACGCTATCTGGCTGAGCTTCGTGCTGGCCGCGGTGATTTCCGCCTTTTCGGGCCTCTCATATGCCGAGATCGCCTCGGCGTTACCGGGCGCTGGCGCCGAGCACAATTTCCTGCGCAAGACCTTTCCCGCCTTCCCGGCGCTGGCCTTTACCATAGGGCTGTTCATCGCTGTCCACGGCGCGGCGACGCTGGCGACCGTGGCCCTGACCTTCGGCAACTACGCCCAGGCGTTCCTGCCCCTCGCCCCGGTCGTCGTCGCCCTCATGCTGATGGCATTGGCCACAGCAATCAACATCGCCGGCATCGGAAAAGCGTCCTTCGTAAGTGCCGCCCTTACTGTCCTCCAGGTGTCCTGCCTCGTCGGCTTCGCGATCTTTGCGATCGGCTCCGGCGAGAGGATACCGGATCTGACAGCCTGGCCCGACAGTCCGGCGGGTGTCCTGCAGGGCGCGGCTATCCTCTTTTTCATCTACTCCGGCTACGAACACATGGCCGCGCTCTCGGAAGAGGCGAAGCGGCCAGACCGCGATCTGTGGCGCGCATTCATGATAGCGCTCGGCGTGACCACGATCGTCTATCTCACGGTGATTTTTGGCGTGCTCAGCCTCGTCGAAGCCCGAAGTCTGGCCGGCTCGCAGTCGCCGCTCGCTGATGCGGCAAGGCAGCTCGGTGGTCCGTTCGGCGCTATCATCGTCGCGGCGGCGCTGATTGCGACTGCCAACGCGGTGCTGAGCGCCTCGCTCTCGGGCAGCCGTCTCTTGTTCGGCATGGCGCGCGACGGTGATCTGCCAAAACCACTGACCCGAACACTCGGCTCGAGCCGTAGCCCATGGCTCGGAGCGTTCGCCTTTCTCGTAGTTGCCTGTGGCTTCGCTGCTGTCGGCGAGATCGAGTTCGTCGCAAGCCTCTCCTCGCTGGGCGTCACGCTCGTCTTCGCGGCGATCAACGCGGCGGTGATCGTGCTGCGGTTCACGCAGCCCGATCTGAACCGGCCGTTCCGCCTGCCCTCCATCGCCAACGTACCGCCAACGGCGGTGCTTGGGGTCATCACCTCGCTTGTGCTGGCAACGCAACATAATTGGCCCGTATATCTGGCGTTTGCCGGGACTTTCATGCTCGGGGCGATCCCGTACGCTTTCCTTCGTGGCAGACAGGGTGCGGTCGCGGGATACCAAGCAAAGCCGAGCGGTGAGAGACCCGGCCATGAAGCAGAATAGAAATCTGCTTCTGGTCGCCGCCGCTTTCGGGCTTTCCATCCTGGTCCCCCTGCTCGGTTATCTCTATCTCGGATGGTTCTACGCTCTGATCTTTCTCATCGGTTATGTCGGCGGCTTCGTACTGTGGCTGGCTGCGCCGAAGGACGCGACATGGGCATCCGTCAGGCTTCCCTACTGGCTGACGCTTTCTGCCTTCCTTCTGCTGCACAAGGTCGAGGAAAACCGCACCGCCTTCTTCGACGCCGTCTCCGCGCGGATCACGGGGACACCGGTGCCGGAGGTTTCGATCGGGCTGGCGCTGGCGCTCCTGATCGTCCCAGTCGGAGCATGGCTGGCCATTCCCCTGTTCTTCCGGCGCGATCACGAGTTCGGCCGTTTCCTCGCATGGACCTTCTTCGCATCGATGGGGCTGACCGAGCTGGCGCACTTCATCATGCCACTCCTGGCGAACGAGCCCTATGGATACTTCCCGGGGATGGCGAGCGTCTTTGTTCTTGCGCCGCTCGCCTGGTGGGGCATGTGGCGTCTCAACCTCCACCGCCCCGCAGGAGTCAACGCTTAGACCGTCAATTCGCCACGCCGTTCCGCTGCGGGTCGAAACCTGCGAGGGCATCGATCGCCAGTTGGCGCGCCTCGACTCTTACCGACCGGGCATCCCGACCGCTGCACACCACCGTGAAGGTATTTATGCGTGGCTGCACGACCCAGGCGACCTCCACGGTACTGTCCGGAAAACACTCCAGCAGGTAGGATTTCCAGCCGCCTCACGACGGCTGGATCGGCGTAAGCAGGATCATTCGGCGGCACGACGATCACCGAAGTTCTGCGTTTGCCGATGAGCTGTTTCCCCATGGCATCAGCTGATTCGCTTGAGTTCGCTGTAGTTCCCGCGCGTGCGAAGCGTCATGGTAAGGGGCTCCGTGCCGCGGTTTCTCCAGAACCAGCCATGGTTGCCGGTAAACGCAGCTTCGAGTACGCCCTGCTGTTCACCGACGCTTCGGCCCTTCTCATAGGACACAGAGTTGCCACCGCCGTCGCCATGCGTGTCATAGTTCACAACCGCGCCGTTGGCGGTCCAGAAGAACTCGGCCTGCGCGCCCTGCTCCATAACGAGCTTATACTCGGCCCCTTCGCCTGGCGCCAAGGTGATGGTAATCTCGTCCTGCCACTCGGCAACCGCCGGATCTTCGGTGTCTTGCGCGGATGCCACCGCTGGAACTTCCGGTTCCACGGCCGCGGTCGCCGTAGGCACTGTGGCCGGAGGCGATGCCGGCTGCTCGGCCGTGAGATTTCTCAGCATCGCCTCGATACGCTCGAGGCGTTCAACAAGCTTGGTATCTGCGGCGGCCGGCGCAGCGGCTGTGCTGGCCGCGTCCTGGGCCGCCTCTTCGGACAATTGCACCTTGATCTCGCCCATTTGTGTCAGGCCGAGCATGCGGCCTATGCCAGTCGGATCGACCGCGTATTCGGACGGCAGGACGACGAAGGCGAGGATGGCCGCGGCGGTGATGCTCGCGATCCAGGTGGAGCGCTTGAGCTGGCCAGAGGTCGGCAGGTCCGCGCGCCGGGGCAGGTCGGTGTTGTACATTGGGTTGGTCCTTTCAGGCACCGGGAGCGAAGAAGAAGCCGGCGATCTGGTAGCCGGTCAGCACGAAGCCGGCGGCCATCATCGCCACGTTTGCGGAATAGGCGTGTTTCCAGAAACTCGGTTTCCAGCGCCAGTAGCTCATGACGATCAGGATCGCGCCGAGCGCGAGCAACTGCCCGATCTCCACGCCGACGTTGAAGGCGAGCAGGTTTGGTACGAGGCCGTCCGGCGAGATGTCGTAGTCGATGATTTTCGAGGACAGGCCGAAGCCGTGGAAGAAGCCGAAAATCAGGGTCGCCGCCTTAGTGTTGGGCTGGAAGCCGAGCCAGCGTTGGTAGGCCCCCATGTTGTCGAGCGCCTTGTAGACCACCGACAGGCCGATGATGGCGTCGATGATGTAGCTGTTGATGCCGATATTGAAATAGACGCCCACCAGCATCGTCGTCGAGTGGCCGATGGCGAACAGGCTGACGTAGATGCCGATGTGCTTCGTCCGATAGAGGAAGAAGATCACGCCGAGCAGGAATAGGATGTGGTCGTATCCCGTGACCATGTGCTTGGCCCCGAGATAGATGAAGGGGATCAGGTGAACGCCGGTGATCTCCTGGATGTAGCCCTTGTCGCCCTCGGCGACACCGTGCGCAAAGGCAGGGCTGGCGAGCATCGCTTGTCCGAACAGGACAGCGAGCATGATGAGGGCGAACCGCCCACGCTCATTGCGTGGCGGACCCTCGCTGGAAGGTCTTTGCATGGAAACTCCAATCGTCGTGGCGGATTGTGGCCGCGGAAGCAGCCGCGATCAGGCGATAACGATCGGTCTGGGAGGACGTTCGAGCCGGTAGGTTCCACCGATACTCACCGTGTGCGGCGGCAGCGGCACCGATGTGCACATCATCGCCTGCAAGGCAGGAGCGACGGCCGGCGGCGTGGTCGGCGTCTCATGCGAATGGTCGGCGGGGTTGTGACCGTGGAAATGGGCGTCCGCCCTCTCGTCTCCCTCGCCGTCATTGTGGCTGTGCCCATGCTCGGATGTATTGGCATCGACCACAACGGGGGGAACGGGATCGCGTGAAACGGCATCAGAGCCGTGAGGCAAAACCCAGCCGAACGCCGTCGCGAAAGCAACGACGAGGCAAAGGACCGATCGGCTGATACGATTCGTCATGATTAACGGGTTGTCACCAAAATCTTAACATTTCTTTGTCAAAGCCGAGCATAGGTGACTAGCACTCCTTGGCATATCCTATACAGGGGGATAGGATAGGTTGTGGATAAGCACCTACACAAGACACATCCCCAGATCGTCAAGCGATTGAAGCGTGCAGATGGCCATCTGCGCGGCGTTATCGAAATGATCGAGGCCGGCAGGACGTGCCTCGACATCGCCCAACAACTCCACGCGGTAGAAAAGGCCATCGCCCAGGCAAAGAAGACACTGATCCAGGACCACCTCGACCATTGTTTCGAGGAAGTGGTCGGTCCGCTTGCCCGCGACCGGCGACGGTGGATCGACGAGTTCAAAGAGATTGCGAAGTATCTCTGATGTTGGCGATCCTGAAGAACCGCACCTATCGCCACCTTTTTCTCGCGCAGGTCATCGCACTGGTCGGCACGGGCCTTGCCACGATCGCCCTTGGCTTGCTCGCCTTCGAACTGGCAGGCGAGAACGCGGGCGCGGTGCTGGGAACGGCCCTCGCCATCAAGATGATCGCCTACGTGAGCGTCGCGCCCATCGCATCGGCCTTCGCCGAACGCGTCCCGCGCCGGGCTATGCTTGTGGCGCTGGATCTCGTGCGCGCGACGGTGGCTGTGGCGCTACCTTTCGTATCCGAAATTTGGCAGATCTACGTCCTCATCTTCGTTCTGCAATCAGCTTCGGCCGCGTTCACGCCGACCTTCCAGGCCACCATCCCGGACATTCTGCCGGACGAGAAGCAATACACGCGCGCGCTGTCACTCTCGCGGCTCGCCTATGACCTGGAAAGCGTCGCCAGCCCGATGCTGGCGGCGGCGCTGCTTGCCTTCATCTCATTCCACAACCTGTTCGCTGGCACGGTCGTCGGGTTCCTGATCTCGGCAGCGCTTGTCGTGTCGGTCGCATTGCCGAGCCCGAAGCCGTCTAAGCCACGCGGCATCTACGACCGCACGACGCGCGGCATCCGCATCTACCTCGCCACCCCGCGCCTGCGCGGGCTGCTGGCGATCAACCTCGCTGTGGCCTCGGCCGGCGCTCTGGTGATCGTCAACACAGTTGTCTACGTGCAGGCCCGCTTCGGCCTCGACAACCAGGCGACGGCGCTCGCGCTCGCGTCCTTTGGCGGCGGTTCGATGGTGGCGGCGCTTGCGCTGCCAAGGCTGCTGGAATCGGTTCCCGATCGCACCGCCATGTTGGCCGGTGCTTTGCTACTAGCGGCGGGAACGCTGATAGCGGCCTTGTTGCCCGGATACAGGTGGCTGGTGCCGCTTTGGTTCGTGCTCGGCGTCGGCTATTCGACGGCACAGACTCCATCCGGCCGCTTGCTTCGGCGCTCCTCGAACCCGGAAGACCGTCCCGCGCTGTTCGCTGCGCAGTTTGCGCTTTCGCATGCGTGCTGGCTCATCGCCTATCCGCTTGCTGGTTGGGCCGGTGCGACGCTCGGCCTGTCGGTCACGGCTATTATTCTCGCTGCCCTGGCCTCGGTCGCAATCGGCATCGGCTTCGCCATCTGGCCATCAGACGACCCGGAGGTTGTCGCGCATCACCATGACGAACTGCCGGCAAACCATCCGCATCTTGCGGAGGCCGGACACGGTTATCGTCACGCTCATGCCTATGTCATAGACGACATCCACGCGGTATGGCCTCACACGCGCCGGCCGGAAGCATGGAAGACCTGATCTTGCTGGGCGGGCTGTTCGCCGTCGCCTTTGTCGCCGCTACGATCCTGCCAGCCCAATCTGAAGCGGCGCTGGTCGGTCTGCTAATCCTCGGCAAGCAAGCCCCCGCCCTATTGGTGATCGTCGCGACCGTCGGCAATGTGCTTGGCTCTGTATCCAATTGGTTGCTCGGCCGCTGGATCGAGCGCTATCGTCATCGGCGCTGGTTTCCGGTCAGCAACCAGGCTCTCGACCGCGCGACGGGATGGTATCGTCGATGGGGCCGCTGGAGCCTGCTCTTCAGCTGGGCGCCGCTCGGCGGAGACGCGTTGACCGTCGCAGCCGGTATTCTGCGCGAACCGCTCTGGAGCTTTTTGTTCTTGGTGACGGCCGCAAAGGCAGCGCGCTACGTCGCCATAGCGTTTGTGACGACAAGCGTTGTGTGAAACGGGTGCCCCTGCGTGAATCGCTAGCGCCATGACAATCTCACCGATGTCGTATCTAGCAATGTCGTAGAATTCCGTTCAAGCGAGATTGAGCGGCTCCAAGATCCCCGCCAGCCTCTGCCCTTCCGCGACAATTCGCGTCTTTGAGCATTGATGCTTGACCCTCTAGCCGCTCGAGCCTTTAGGGAGAAGGTGGCCGCCAGCATCACACCATCGGTGTTGACGGCCTGTCCAAAGGAGTTGGAATGCGTTTTGCTCAAGTCAGCCGCGCAACTGTCGCCGTCGCATGTGCTGCGGTAGCCGGTGCCGTTGTCGGCGGACTGCTCCTCGCAAGTCCTCTCGCTCAATGGCAGGGAACCTCAAACGAACCGGCATCCACCGAACTGGCCGTCTTTGCTTTTGAGACAGCGGACGGGCGCGAACTCACTCTGAAAACCTTCTCCGACAAGGCTGTGCTGCTGAACCTTTGGGCAACCTGGTGCCCACCGTGTCGGAAGGAAATGCCGTCACTTGACCGGCTTCAATCTCTCAAGGGAGGCGCCGATTTCGAGGTCGTGGCCCTGTCGATAGACAAGGCCGGCTCGCAACAGGTCCAGCCGTTCTTCGAGGAGATCGGTATCAAACGCTTGGAGATGTATTTGGATCAGCCAGGCGTCTCCATGCAGGCCTTGAAGATTGTCGGACTGCCGACGACGCTGCTGGTTGGCAAAGACGGACGTGAACTCGCGCGCTGGGTAGGTCCCAAGGAATGGGATGACCCCGAAACGGTCAAGGAGATCGAAGCACTGCTTGCCCGCTCCGAGGGGGATTGAAGTACCATATGGCATTCGAAATCGCCAATATTGGAATAATGGCTGCACTGCTGGCTGGAATGATCTCATTCCTGTCGCCTTGCGTATTGCCGCTCGTCCCCGGCTATATCTCGTACATTGCGGGAAGCACCGATGAGGGCGTCGTGCGCAGGAGGATCGACACGGTATTCCTGAGCGGATGTTTCGTTCTCGGCTTCTCGACGGTCTTCATCCTGCTTGGCGCGAGCGCAACAGCAATCAGCGGCCTGCTCCTGTCCTACCGTTATGAAGCCAACATCATTGGCGGTCTGCTCATCATCCTGTTTGGGATCTTCACGACCGGCATCATCAAGATGCCTTGGCTAGAGCGCGATCTGCGCTATCACGGCGCCATCGAAGGCGGTCAGCCGCTCGGCGCCTACATTCTGGGTCTCGCCTTCGGGTTTGGTTGGACGCCGTGCATCGGACCTATTCTCGGGGCGATCCTTACGGTCAGCGCCACCGTCGATGGTGCGCTGAGCGGCGTTGCGCTGCTCTCCATCTATTCGCTGGGGCTCGGTGTACCTTTTCTGCTCACGGCGCTGTTTGCCGATGCGATAACCGCAAGGCTCAGAAGCGTTCGCAGGCTCGGCAAGTTGCTGCACATCGGGGCCGGCGTCATCATGATTGTGATGGGAATCGCCATGATCACGGGCCAGATGTCGGTTTTCGCATTCTGGCTTCTGGAGAAGTTTCCTGTGTTCGGAAGAATTGGATGAACCTCACCAACCGTGCCGGGGCGGAGAACGCTTCTGACTTTGCCAAAGCCGCGAGCGAAGCAGATTTACTGTGGTCAAAGCTGTTCGTGGCTTGGCTCGTGGCGCTTGCCGCCACGCTCGGCGCTCTTTTCATCGGGGAGGTCATGGGGCAGACGCCCTGCTTGTTGTGCTGGTATCAGCGCGCCTTCATGTTCCCGCTCACCATTGTCCTCGCCGTGGGCGCCTTCCGCTCAGATAGCGGCACATGGCGCTATGGACTACCGCTCGCTGTGATCGGCGGCGGCATCGCTCTCTATCATTCGCTCCTCTATGCCGGCGTGATCGCCGAAGCGCTCGAGCCTTGTGGCCAAGGGCCGTCCTGCACAGATGCAGCGATGACCATCTTCGGCATTCTGCCCCTGCCTTTTATTTCATTTGCAGCCTTTGCAGCCGTCACCATCCTCCTGCTTCTAACGACACGGACCACAAAGCCATGAACAGACGAGCCGTTATCATCGCAACTGGAGTAGGCGCCGCCGCCATCTTCGCGGGAGGTGCATATCTGTACTCGCTGTCATCCACGGAAACTGCCCCCGCGCCGATAGCAGCTGAAAGCAGTCAATTGATTCGCCCGCATTCGCCGATCCTTGGGCCGGCAGCGGCGCCGGTGACGATCGTGGAATTTTTCGACCCGTCCTGCGAGGCATGCCGCGCCTTCTACCCGACGGTGAAACAGATCATGGCCACCTACCCGGAGGACGTGCGCGTCGTCATTCGCTACACGCCGTTCCACCCGGCATCGGAGGAAGCGATACGAATCCTGGAGGCGGCGCGTAAGCAGGACAAATTCCAGCGCGTCCTCGAATGGCTGCTGCAGAACCAGGATCAGTGGGGCGCGGACGGCAATCCGCAGGCGACACGCGCATGGGAACTCGCGGCGGACGTCGGACTCGACCTCACCAAAGCCAGGCAGGATGCGGTTACCGAGGAGGTGAATGCAGTCATCGCGCAGGACGTTGCGGACATAAAGGCTGTCGGCATAACGGGTACGCCAACGTTCTTTGTCAACGGAAAGCCGCTGCAGTCGTTTGGACGCCAGCAGTTGGAGGATCTGGTCAAGAGCGAAGTAGACGCGGCTAGATAGGAGCTGCAATTAGCGGGAGCGTTTCGAGATGAATAGCAAGCTGCGCCTGGACATTCCGGTTCTACTACCAGAGGTCGACGACATTGCGGATGCTTGCGTTGCGCGGTTGACGTCCGAGCTCGCGGCGCGGCCAGGCATCGACAAGGTGCATGTTCTGGCCGCGAAAGGCGAGGAACCCGCCAAGCTTTGCGTCCATTTCGACCCCAAAGTCCTGCCACTGGCCAGAATTCGCGAGATCGCGCAGTCGGCCGGCGCGCAGCTTACCGCCCGCTTCGGGCACCTGACGTGGGACGTCTCCGGCATAGGCCATGAACGCCGGGCCCGCACGGTTGTCGGAAAGCTGAGGAACTTGGCCGGGATCATCGAAGCCGAGGCAAACTCAGCCGGCACCCTCCATCTCGAGTTCGACCGCCAGGCCGTGTCGGAACAAGCGATTGCCGCCTCATTGCGCGAACTCGGCGTTACTAAGAAAACCGGGGCGTCGCATGAAGCAAAGAAGACCCACGACGATCATGCCGGACACGATCATGACGTTGGAGAAAAGCAATCGGAAGGTGACGGCCATGATCATTCGCATGGCCAGTTCCTCGGGCCAAACACGGAACTGATCTTCGCGCTCGCGAGCGGCGCGCTACTCGGCATCGGCTATGCTGTCGAGAAGCTCGTGGCCGGCGTGCCGGAATGGCTGCCGACCGCCTTCTATATCGCGGCCTACTTTTTCGGCGGCTTTTTCACCCTGCGCGAAGCGATCGACAATCTTCGGCTCAAGCAATTTGAGATCGATACGTTGATGCTGGTCGCGGCGGCCGGCGCGGCAGCCCTTGGGGCCTTTGCGGAAGGCGCGCTGCTGCTCTTCCTGTTCAGCCTTGGCCACGCTCTTGAACACTACGCCATGGGCCGCGCCAAGCGCGCGATCGAGGCTTTGGCCGAGCTCGCGCCATCGGTTGCGACCGTCAGGCGGGACGGCGAAACGAAAGAGATCCCGGTCGAGGAGCTTGCAGTCGGCGACATCGTCATTGTGCGTCCGAACGAACGCCTGCCGGCTGACGGGTTCCTGATCAAAGGTAACTCCAGCATAAACCAAGCGCCTGTCACCGGAGAGAGTATCCCGGTCGACAAGCGTCCTGTCGCCGATGCAGCGGCCGCGAGGGCACGGCCTGACTCCGTGGACGGCGCGTCGCGTGTGTTCGCGGGGACGATCAACGGCTCTGGCGCGATCGAGATCGAGGTGACACGCCGCTCAACCGAGACCGCGCTTGCCAAGGTGGTCAAGATGGTCAGCGAGGCGGAAGCGCAGAAGTCGCCGACGCAACGCTTTACCGAGCGTTTCGAGAAGATTTTCGTGCCGGCGGTGCTGGCACTTGTTGTCATCCTTCTGTTCGCCTGGGTGGTCATCGACGAGCCCTTCCGCGACAGCTTCTACCGGGCCATGGCAGTTCTGGTGGCTGCAAGCCCCTGTGCGCTGGCGATCGCGACGCCGAGCGCCGTTCTGTCGGGCGTAGCCCGGGCCGCGCGCGGCGGCGTGCTCGTCAAGGGCGGCGGCCCGCTTGAGAACCTCGGTTCGTTGACAGCTATTGCCTTCGACAAGACCGGAACACTAACGGAAGGCAAACCGCGCATCACCGATCTGGTCACAACCAACGGCGTCGCCGAACAGGATCTGCTAACAGTGGCGATCGCCGTGGAGAGCCTGAGCGATCATCCGCTCGCGGAAGCAATAGTGCGCGATGGCAAAGGCAGGCTTAACGGGAAGTCGGTCGCCGCGGCGTCTGATCTCAAGAGCTTGACCGGCAAAGGTGTCACCGCAACGCTTGACGGGCAGACGGTTTGGATCGGCAAGGCCGAGATGTTCGGAGCGGACGGCATTCCGTCGCTTGGCAAGGAGATGACCGACGCCGTGGCGCTGCTGCGGGACGGTGGCCGCACCACTATGGTCGTGCGGCAGGCTGATCGCGATCTCGGCGTGATCGGTCTGATGGATACGCCGCGTACCGCCGCACGCGCCTCGCTAAAGGCGCTGCACGACATCGGCATCAAGCGCATGATCATGTTGTCCGGCGACAACCAGAAGGTCGCCGACGCGATCGCGAAGGAGGTCGGGCTGGACGAGGCCTGGGGCGATCTCATGCCCGAGAACAAGGTGGAGGCTGTCAAGAAGCTACGGTCCGAAGGCAAGGTCGCGATGGTGGGCGATGGCGTTAACGACGCGCCTGCCATGGCGAGTGCAACAGTTGGCATCGCAATGGGTGCGGCCGGTTCCGACGTTGCGCTGGAAACCGCCGATGTCGCCCTGATGGCCGACGATCTCGCCCACCTGCCCTTCGCCGTCGGCCTCAGCCGGCAAACCCGGTCGATCATCCGCCAGAACGTGTTCGTCAGTCTCGGAATAGTCGCCATACTAATCCCGTCGACAATTCTTGGACTTGGTATAGGCCCGGCGGTGGCCATGCACGAAGGCTCGACGCTCCTCGTCGTCTTCAACGCGTTGCGGCTCCTGGCCTACCGCGACCCAACCCCGAAGGGGAGCGCAAGGACGGCATGACGATCATCGCCGATGCCGAGACATCATTCGATGGTTTGCTCGACTGCCTGATCGTCGGTGGCGGGCCCGCAGGTCTGACGGCGGCGATCTATCTCGCGCGGTTTCATCGTAAAGTTGTGGTGATCGATGACGGCAACAGCCGCGCACTTTGGATACCCCGTTCGCATAATTGCGCTGGCTTTCCCGAAGGCATTGGCGGCAGCGAACTCTTGTCCCGCATGAGGGAACAGGCGAAATGCTTCGGCGCCAAGTTGATCGACGGGCGAATCGAGCAGCTCGATAGCGAAGACGGTTCTTTCGTTGCGCGTGGTTCAGGCTTGGCACTGAAGTGTCGGGCGGTTATCCTGGCGACCGGCACCGTGAACCGGCGGCCGAATATCGATCAGGATACGCATCGTTCTGCGCTCGAGCGAGGGCAACTTCGTTATTGTCCAATTTGCGATGGCTTCGAAGCGACGGATCAGGCCATAGCGGTCCTGGGCGCTGACCAGCGCGGAGTGGCCGAGGCGCTGTTTCTCCGCGGTTACTCGAAGAGCATCACGCTCATTGCCGTGGACAAAGCTGAGATCGGGCCGGACGATCACCAAAAACTTAACCGAGCCGGCATCAGGCTCGCATCCCGTCCATTGGATCGCCTGGCATTCCGAGAAAGCGACGTGGCCGCCTATCTGCGCGGCGGTGAAGAACTCTTCTTCGATACAGTTTATCCCGCGCTCGGTTCCGATACGAACGACATGCTGGCAAAAGCGCTGAACCTGGAGATGGGCGACGGCTGTTGCATCGCCGTGGACCAGAAGCAGCGGACAAGCCGCGGAGGCGTCTATGCCGCTGGCGACATCGTCCACTCGCTGGACCAGATCAGCGTCGCGATGGGCCATGCGGCAATCGCCGCGACCACGCTTCACAACGATCTGCGCGAATGGGACCAAAAGTCATGAGGCCAGGTTGTGGCCACGTTTGCGGCATTTGGACAACGCAGCCGGGAGACCTGTCAAAGCGCCATCTGCACTGCCGAGCCCACGCGTGACGAGGCGCGCCTGGATCAGCGTGGGCTTTCGGCTCGTCATTCTCGCGATCATTGTTGTGGGTCTCTGGTCGGGCGGGATCGTCTTGCGAGACGCGCCGGAGCCATCGACGGCTTCACGATCCGATGACAGGTAGTGATCACCCAACGCTTTGCGCGACATAGGCCGTGATGACTGCTATCGCACCTCTGCTTTGCCCCGTAAGTTCACCGCCGGCGGCAAAGGCGACAGGGTTTCGATGATCCGGCA
>JAEUMA010000468.1 GCA_016793565.1 Rhizobiaceae bacterium | reverse complement strand
CGGTTGAGTTCTTCGCCCCGCTCTTCGCGGAAAAAAAGGTACGGTCTTTTGTCGGCGACCTCAAGCGCTTGCAGGACACGTTCGGCAGCATCAACGACGCCGCCATGCTGCGGCAGATGTTCGCCGGAACCGACAGCGCCGCGCAGGAGCAGCGCGCGATCGGCTGGATCACCGGCGCGAGCTATGTCCGCGCCGAATTGGCCTGGGCCGATGCGAAAAGCCGGTGGGACGATCTTCGCGACGCGAAGCGTTTCTGGGAATAGAGCCTCAGGCCGGTCAGCACTCCCGTTGGCTGTGGATATATTCCCTCAGGTGCCTAGGGCATTATATAAGAAAATCAGTATCTTATAAAATTGACTCCATCAAATCTGTCCGCGTCCCGCCTATCTGGCGCGAAAATCTCCGCCTTGATTGGCTTGGAGACGGCAGAAGCGCATGGAAGACTTTTACCGAGAGATCGCAAGTCTTCGTGGCTCGCTTGTTTCCGAGCTCTTCTGGCTCCGTGCGCGCCGTCTGGGCGATCTTCTTCGCAAGGCCAATTTCAATCCGAACCAGCCTCGCGTGCCGGCTGGAGAGCCCGATGGCGGGCAATGGACTCTTGTCGGAGGCTCCGGATATAGGCCTCCCGACGATCCGTCCGAACCGCCGAAATTTCCCGAGCAGGAGCCGCCTACCAGAACCGTCAACGCGATAGCTCAGGCCGTTGCCCGCTATCTGGTTAAGGAAATGCCGTCTTCGGTCGTGGTCGACATTTTCCTCAATGTCAACTGGCTGGCTCAAAATGTAAAAGCCAGCATCCAGTCTTACCTGGATGGTCCCAAATCGTTGGAACAACTCCAGATCGATGCGGAAACTCCCTTACCGGGCTACAATATTCATCATATAGTCGAACAAGGGTCTGCGCGAATAGAGGGTTTCGCAGAATCTCTGATTGAGGCTTCAGAAAATAAGGTAAGGATCCCTGTTTATAAGCACTGGCAGATAACTGGATGGTACGCTCGATCGAACCCACAGTTTGGTGGAATTTCTCCACGAGAGTTTCTGCGGAATGAGCCGTGGGACGTTAAGCGTGCCACCGGACTGCAGGCACTGCGTGACGCTGGAGTTCTGAAATGACGAAATCGCTTGCGAAGATCACTACCGAAGAACTGGTCGACCGCTTCGTAGATTTAAGCATTCGGGAAGGAATCGCCAGCTTTGAATTCGACACACGTACCTTTAACCGGCTGTTTGCCCGTCACTCTGCGATCGCCCGGGAACTCCGATCTCGGCCTGGGGATCAGAGATTTGCGCTCTTTCCGCTCTATAAACACCCTGATATGCAGGTCCGTCTCAATGCGATAGGGAGTACTTTCGCGTTGAACCGCGAGGCCGCCGAGCGTGAATTACGGTTCATCGCGCGCAATGCTCCCGATCCGCAGGGCTTCGATGCTCGCATGTCGCTCAGCATGCTCGAACTCGGCCTATCCATGCTGCCTGACGACCCCTGGTAAGCGGGCGTAGAGCTTGAAGGGAAGCCGACTGCCGACGACCCAGCGTTCCGAAGTCGTAAGTCTTTGCTTATCTTCTTAGCACCGCGCTCAGCACGTCGCGGATGCCGATTGCCCCGACGAAACGCGACTGCTCGTCGAACAGCGCCACCGGCGCGGTCTGCGAGCGGTGCATGGCGAGCATCACCGTCTTCAGCGGCGTGCCGGGCGTCGCCCAGAACACCTGCGCGGCCTCTTCCGGCATCTTCTCCACGTCGGCACAGGAGACCCACACGGCCGGCTTCCCGTCGCGCTCGGCTGCTGCCACCAGCTGGTCGGCGTCGATCTTGAAGCGCGTCGTGCGGCGGCGATCGAGCCACACCCAGCCGTCGCCGGCGGGTTCCAGGTCGCGGCGGTCGCGCATCACGTTCCAGGCCGTCAGCACCGACAGCGGGTTCACGTTGGCGATGAAGTCGCGCACATAGTCGTTGGCGGGGCGCAGCACGATGTCCTCCGGTGCGCCGGTCTGGACGATGCGCCCGCCCTCCATGATCGTGATGTGGCTGCCGATCTTCAGCGCCTCCTCGAGATCGTGGCTGACGAAGACGATGGTCTTTTTCAACCGCTCTTGCAGTTGCAGCAATTCGTCTTGCAGCTTGGTGCGGATCAGCGGGTCGAGCGCCGAAAACGGTTCGTCCATCAGCAGGATCGGCGCTTCCGTCGCGAAGGCGCGTGCCAGCCCGACGCGCTGCTGCATGCCGCCGGAGAGTTCGTGCGCGTATTTCTTCGCCCACTGTTCCAGTCCGACGAGCTGAAGCTGCCGCGTCACCCGTTCCTTGCGTTCTGCATCGGGGACGCCGGCCAGCTCCAGCCCGAAGCCGACGTTTTCCTCGACCGTGCGCCAGGGCAGCAGCGCGAACTGCTGGAACACCATGGCGACGCGCGACTGGCGGATGCGGCGCAGCGTATCGGGGTCGCAGGAGGCGACATCCACCGTGCGGTCGCCGTCCTTCACCAGCACCTCGCCGCGCGCCGGCATGTTGAGGCGGTTGACGGCGCGCAGCAGCGTGGATTTGCCGGAACCGGAAAGCCCCATCAGCACCGAGATTTCGCCTTCGTGCACGGTGAGGTTGGCGCCGGCGCAGCCAAGCACCGCGCCCGTCTTTTCCAGCACCTGGGCTCGGGTGGCGCCGGCGTCGATCATCGCCAGCGCCTCGGCGGCGCGTTCGCCGAAGACGATATCGACGTTGCGGAAGTCGACGGCGACGGTCATTTCTTGCCTCCCGCGCCGATGCGGGTCATCCGGTCGAGCACGATCGCCAGCACCACGATCGCCAGGCCGGCCTCAAGGCCGAGGTCGATTTTGCGCGAGCCGAGCGCGCGATTGATCTCCGTGCCCAGGCCGCCGGCGCCGATGAGGGCCGCGAACACCACCATCGACAGCGACAGCATGATGCACTGCGTGAGCCCGGCCATGATGGTGGGCAACGCGGCAGGCAGCTCGACCTTCCAGAGAAGCTGGCGCCTGGTGGCGCCGAAGGCGAGCCCGGCCTCGATCATGGACTTCGGCACAGAGACGACCCCGAGATGCGTCAGGCGCACCGCCGTCGGGATGACGAAGATGATGGTCACGATCAGGCCGGGTGCGTTGCCGAGCCCGAACAATGTGAGCACGGGGATGAGATAGACGAAGGTGGGCAGCGTCTGCATCAGGTCGAGGATCGGCAGCATCACGCGATAGACGCGCTCATTGTGCGCGGCCCATATGCCGAGCGGCACGCCGATGGCCATCGATGCCGCGGCCGCCGCTACCACCAGCACCAGCGTCTCGACGGTCTGCTTCCACAGTCCCTGGTTGATGATGAAGAGCAGGCCGATGGCTACGCCGAAGGCCAGGGATCGGGAGCGCTGGAGGAACCACGCCAGAAGTGCGATCGCCGCGACCAGCAGTACCGGCGGCACCATGAGCAGCAGGTCCACAAGGCCGTCGAGCAGGAAGTTGAGGCCGCCGGAAATGCCGCGGAAGAAAGCGTTGAAGTTGTCGGTGAGGAAGGTGAAGAACGCCTTGCCCCAGGCGCCGACCGGAATCTTGTAGGATGCCAGGAATCGTGAGATCGGATCCATTGTCCCCCCTTGGTTCCGCTGAACGCAGCCTTGGCCCCACGTTTTTGCCTGTGATGCGGTACGGGCGGCAGCGCGGCCGTCCGTACCGCCGTTCAGGCTCGTATCAGCCTTCCAGCGCGGCCTTCACAGCCGCGGCCGCGTCGCCACCGTCGAACGTCGTGACGCCGTCCAGCCAGGGCTTCACCGCGTCCGGGTTCTTCTTCAGCCAGTCGGTGGCAGCGGTGTTGGCGTCGGCGCCCTTCAGGATGGCGTCCATGATCTCGCCTTCCAGCGCCAGGTTGAACTTGAGGTTGCCGATGAACTTGCCGACGTTCGGGCATTCGGCGACGAAGCCCTTTCGGGTGTTGGTGAGAACCGTGGCGGCGCCGAAGCCGGAATCGCCCATGCCTTCCAGGTAGGTTATCGGCATGGCGCCCATCACCGGGTGCGGCGTCCAGCCGAGGAAGGCGATCCAATCGCCGTTCTTGATGGACTGCTCGGCCTGCGTCAGCATTCCGGCCTCGGACGACTCCACGAGATCGAAGCCTTC
>JAEUMA010000446.1 GCA_016793565.1 Rhizobiaceae bacterium | reverse complement strand
AGGCGGTCGCGTCGCCGAGCAGCGCCCGGATCTGCACGTCGCGTCCCACGAGCCCGAAGAAGGTACGAAACGCCTCCTCGGCGTCGGTGAAGCTGAGCAGACCCGCTGCGCGGCCCGCCTCCAGCAACGGCTTCAGCCGTTCGCCGATCGCAAAGCGCCCATTGGCCAGCACGATCCGGCCCAACTGGCTGTTGCCCGTTCCGGCCTGACCGATGGCGACGCGGTTGAGCGCGATCGACGTACCGGAAAGGATGACCGTCAGCCAGTTGGCCGCGAAGCTCTGGAGGCTCGAACGCAACGCCGCCACGTCGAGCCGCTGGACCTCCCAATTGCCCGCCCGCACCCTGGACGCCTGCCACCGCACGGTCTCGGCCAGAAGCCCCTCGCGGTCGCCGAACCATTTGTAGAGCGTTTCCTTGGAGCACGACGCACGCCTGGCGATGTCGGCCATCGAGAAATCGCCACCCTGCTCCACCATCAGAGCCAGCACGGTATCAAGGACGGCCTGCTGGCGCGCGCTCGGCTCGGCTGACGGGGCTTCGGCAAAATTCATGGCGCGTCCGTACCGTACGTTACGGTTCGGCGCAAGCCCCGGTGCAGTCATGCTGGCTCTGAAAGGACGGCTTCCTTATTCTGCGGCGTCGCCCAGGTCGAAATCCGCCCGCGCGGTGCGCACGGCGCGATGATTACGCTCCGCCCACTGGATCAGGCCGAGCAGAGGCTCGAACATCGACCGGCCGAGGTCGGTCAGGCTGTACTCCACGCTGGGCGGCTTGGTGGCGAAGACTTCGCGGTGAACGTAGCCGTCACGCTGAAGGTCGTGCAGCGTCTGCGTCAGCATGCGCTGCGAGATGTCGGGGATCAGCCGCCGCAACTGGCCGAAGCGGTAGGGTTGTTCGGCCAGCGCCATCATCAGCAGCGAACTCCACCGCCCGCTGATCACCTGGATGACGTCGCGGATGGGGCAGTTGGCAAGCCCCGCCTCCCCGCCATCCGCGCGATAGATTTCGAGCTTGGTCCTGAGACTGATGGCCTTGCCGTCCACGGTGGTTCCCTGCGTGTGCCTACCTGCCGGAAAACTGCCTTCTTTACTCCGGCGGGTCAATTCCTATTCTAGCGCTGGTCTCATTTTGAGAGTACCGGATTCACAGGGATTTCCTCCATGTCAGATACCATTCTCGTCACCGGTGCGTCCGGTCATCTCGGCGGTCTGATCGTCCGTCATCTTCTGGACAGCCAGCATGTCGACCCGTCACGCATCATCGCGGCGAGCCGCAACACGGATAAGCTGGCCGATCTTGCCATGCGAGGCGTGGGCGTCCGCAAGGCGGACTTCGACGATGCAGCCGGCCTCGAGAAAGCCTTCGCCGGCGTCGGCACGGTGCTGATCGTCTCGACCGATGCGCTCGACGGAGCCGGAACGCGGCTGCGCCAGCACAAGACGGCCGTGTCGGCAGCGCAGAAGGCCGGCGTCAAGCGCATCGCATACACGTCCCTGCCGAATGCCGAGACCTCGAAGGTCTCCTTCGCGCCCGACCACCTCGGCACGGAGCAGGCCATCAAGGCCACCGGCCTGCCCCATCTGATCTTCCGCAACAACTGGTACCAGGAGAACCTCTTCATGAGCCTGCCGCAGGCGCTGAAGACCGGTCAGTGGTACACTTCGGCGGGCGACGGGCGAACCGCCTTCATCGCCCGCGACGACATCGCAGCCGCCATTGCGGCCGCCCTTGCCAATCCGCCCGCCACCAGCACGACCTATACGCTTTCGGGGCCGGAAGCCGTCGACAACAAGACAATAGCGGGTCTCGTCTCGCAGATCACCGGCAAGCCGTTGCAGGTCATCGATCTGAACGACGAGCAGCTCGCAGGCGGCATGAAGGCCGCCGGCCTGCCGGAGTCCATCATCCCGACGCTGGTGTCGTTCGACACGGCCGCCCGTGTCGGCGACCTGTCGACCATGAGCGACGACGCCGGCCGCCTCTCGGGGCACAAGCTCCGCACAGTCCGGGAGTTCCTGGAGGCCAGCAAAGGCGCGCTGGCCGGCTGAGGGACGAAACGAGGGGCGGCGCAAGTTGCCGCCCCTTCCCTTCTCAGATCGCCACCTGCGTGCCGATCTCGACGACGCGGCCGGTCGGGATCTGGAAATACTCGGTGGCGTCCGCGGCCGTCCGCGCCAGCGCTATGAACAGCCGGTCCTGCCAGAGCGGCATTCCCGAATTGGGTGAAGGTTTCAGGGAGCGGCGCGACAGGAAGAACGACGTCGTCATGATGTCGAACTTCCAGCCCTGCTTGCGGCAAATGGCCAGCGCCCGCGGAATGTGCGGCTGTTCCATATAGCCGAAGGTGAGCGTGATCCTTACGAACGTCTCGTTGATCGGCTCAACCTTGGCGCGCGCGCTTTCGGGCACCGTCGGCTCGGAAGCGGTGATCACCGACAATATCGCGTTGTGCTGGTGCAGTACCTTGTAGTGCTTCAGGCTGTGCATCAGCGCGGTCGGGGCACTCAGTGGGTCACTGGTCAGGAAGACAGCCGTGCCGGGCACGGTCGGCGGCTTCTTCTTGGCCAGGCTGGACGCCAGGAAATCGAGCGGGATCTCGTTCTTCCGTGTCTTCTCAAACAGGTAACGCGAACCGCGCACCCAGGTGGTCATCACCAGGATGATAAGCGCGGCGACGGCGATGGACGCCCAGCCGCCGTCGAGCACCTTGATGATGTTGGAGGCGAAGAAGCCGATGTCGATGAGGCCGAAGGTGACGCCGCAGGCCACCACGAAGGCCAGCCGCCATTTCCATATGCGCCGCATCACGATGGTGAGCAGGATGGTCGTCACCAGCATGTTACCGGTGACCGAAATGCCGTAGGCTGAGGCGAGCTGGCCGGATTCCTGGAAGCCCACCACCAGCAGCATCACCCCGACGGCAAGCAGGAAGTTCACCCGTGGCAGGTAGATCTGGCCGGACTGCTTCTCCGACGTGTGCTGGATTTCGAAGCGCGGCAGCATGTTGAGCTGTACGGCCTGGCGGACCAGGGAGAAGGCCCCCGAAATCACCGCCTGGCTGGCGATGACGGTCGCAGCCCCGGCCAGCACCACCATGGGAATCAGCGTCCAGCCGGCGTTCATCTCGAAGAAGGGGTGGCCGATCTGGCCGCCGCGCGCGAGCACGAACGCGCCCTGCCCGAAATAGTTGAGCAGCAGGCAGGGGAAGACGATCCATAGCCACGCTCGCACGATCGGCTTGCGCCCGAAATGCCCCAGATCAGCGTAAAGCGCCTCAGCACCGGTCACAGCGAGAAACACCGCGCCCACCGTCACCACGGCCACGCCCGGCGATATGCTGAGAATGCTGAAGATGTAGACAGGGTTGATCGCGTGCAGGATGGCGGGCGCGTCGAGAATATGGATCAGGCCCGATACGCCGATTGCCCCGAACCAGAGCGCGGTGATCGGGCCGAATACGGTCGCGACCTTGCCGGTGCCGAAGCGCTGGACCGAGAACAGCACTGCCAGGATCACCAGCGTGATCGGCACGACATAGGGCTCGAAGGCCGGCGTCACAACCTCCATGCCTTCGACCGCCGAGAGCACGGAGATCGCCGGCGTAATCACGGCGTCGCCGAAGAACAGCGACGCGCCGAATATGCCCAAAACCAGGATCGCTGCCGGGCGCTTCGTAAAGCTGCCGCGCGCCAGCGCCATCAGCGATAGAATGCCGCCTTCGCCGTGGTTGTCCGCCCGCATGACGAAGGCGATGTACTTGATGGTGACGATCAGCGTCAGCGCCCACACGATCAGCGACAGCACGCCGAAGATGTGCTCCTCCGTAGCCGGCTGTCCGGCGGAGGCCGCGTTCAGCGCTTCACGAAACGCATAGATCGGGCTGGTGCCGATGTCGCCGTAGACGACGCCGAGCGCGCCGAGCATGAGCGCGAACGCTCCATGGCCTGTCGGCTTGGCCTCGTCCGGCTGATCCTTGTGCGGAAGATCGGCCGGAACCTGGGTATGGGACATCAAAACATGCTCCGGAGACGGCGCGGGCGCTGCTCTACGCTTGCTGCAATGCGAAATCAATTGGCATTGCGATGTATGACGGTTGCAGCTACGCCGTCGACGGCAGGAACTTGCCGGGCGTCCGGGTGTTCCGCTCGCGTCGCGCAAAATCCACAGGATCGACCATGAACGCCATTGAACCTGTCCCCGCAGTCCGCCGCATCGATACCGACAAGCCGGATGTCTACGCGTTCGAGATTGCCGGGCGCATTTTAGGCTCTGACGCGGAAAATCTCTACGGCCTCCTCGAGGGCGCATACGCACTGCACGAGCAGATCGACGTGCTGGTGAAACTGGTCGACCATGACGGCGTCGATTGGGACGAAGTCTCCCGCGAAACCCTGGATTCCGGCCGCGAACGCGCGCTGGCACGTGTTCGCCGCTGCGCCGCCGTCGGCGAACCGGACTGGACCGGCAGCCTCACCGGCTTCTTCGCGCCGAAGCTCGCGGTGGAGATCCGGCATTTCGGCGAAGGCGAGGAGGAAGCCGCATGGGCATGGCTCGGCGCGCGCGCGCTCCCCGAGGACGTTTGACCGCGCGACAGGCCCAACGGCTTCGCGTCAGCGCACGATCGTCAGCCGCTCCGCCGCCCTGGTGATTGCCGTGTAGAGCCAGCGCTGGCGCGTTTCCTTGAACGCCCAACTCTCGTCGAACAGGACTATCTCGTTCCACTGCGAACCCTGCGCCTTGTGCACGGTCAGCGCATAGCCATAGTCGAAATCGTCGAAGCGCTTCTTCTGCTGCCAGGGAATGTCGGCGTCGGGATCGTCGAACGCCGCCTTGAGCAGCTTGATCTTGGCGACGCCCCGGTCCGGATCGTCCTCCTCCGGCGACACCAGAAGGTTGATGCCGGGCTTGGTCGTCTCGCGCGACGACGTCATCACCTTCCACAGCGAGCCGTTGAGCAGGCCCTTGGCCGGATCGTTGCGCAGGCAGACGAGCTTGTCGCCCGCCTGCGGATAGCTGGCGCTGAACCCCTTCAGCTCCCGCAGCCGCTGATTGTAGCGCTTGCGCGTACGGTTCGTGCCGACGAGAACCTGGTCGGCCTTGAGAACCAGTTCCTGGTTGACGTCCTCGCGGCCGATGACCTGAGCGGTGCCGTAGTCGCCCTTCATGAACTCGCGGCCCTCGCGCACGTCCAGCGCCAGCCTGATGATCGGATTGTCGCGCGCCTGCCGGTGGATCTCCGTCAGCAGATAGTCCGGCTCATGCTCGGTGAAAAAGCCGCCGCCCGAGATCGGCGGGAGCTGGCCGGGATCGCCCCGCACCAGGATCGGCGTGCCGAAGCTCATCAGGTCCTTGCCCAGTTCCTCGTCTACCATCGAACACTCGTCGATGATGATCAGCTTGGCGCGCGCCACCGGGCTTTGCCTGTTGATAGCGAAGGTGGGCGACATCGAGGTCTTGCCTGTCGCCTCGTCCGCCACTGCCTCCTCGCCGCGCGGCCGGTAGATCAGCGAATGAATGGTGCGCGCATTGGTGGCGCCCTTGGAGCGCAGCACCTGCGCGGCCTTCCCGGTGAAGGCGGCGAACTGCACCTGGCCGTCGACATGGCTGGCGAAATGCCGCGCCAGCGTGGTCTTGCCCGTACCGGCATAGCCGAACAGGCGAAAAACCTGCGGCCGGCCGGCCTTCAGCCAGCGTGCCACCGCCTTGAGCGCCTCGTCCTGCTGCGGAGAAAATTCCATGATTTGGAGTGCCAGGATTCGCCGAGGATCGGCAAGGTCTTTGCGATACTGGTCTGGCTGGCCGGCGGCAGGCCGCTCTTTGCCCGACCGCAGGCGCCCACGACGCAAATCATTCGACCAGCGCCCCAGCGCTGCGGATCAACGCAGGTCCGTCATCGCAAAGTCATTGCCCTTATAGAGCAAGGGCACGCCGTGAATCTTGGCCAAAGAATAGGAGACGCAATCGCCAAGATTGAGCTGGGCAGGGCTGCCCGATCCTTTTCCATAGCGGTCCCGCGCTAGCGCCATTTCCATCATGCTGGACCCACCGACGTCCACGATCGCCATCCGGCTCGCGACGATAAGGCGATGCACCTCGCTCGTAGCCGCCCCGCAGCTTCCTATCATCGGGACCATACTCAATGCAGCCTCGAAGGCGGAAATCGGCGAAGTCATCGGGCGATCGGCGCTTTCCAATCTCCGAAGAAATTCATGGCGCTCCGGCTCGTTCTTGAGAATCGCGGACAATGCGGACGCGTCGACATACATGTCAGTTGCCTTCCCCCCATTCCCGATCGAAGAACGCCTTGTCCGTGGCCGTCGTAGAGCGCGGGAGTTTGTCGAGCCGGTCCAGCAGTGGCTTAAGCCGCTCTTCCAATGACAGGCTGTCAATTCGGCCCGCACTATCGTTTGCAAGCGCTTCTTTGACAGCCTCCTTGATGGCCGCGGTAATTCCCAGCCCGCGAGCATCTGCTAGCTGCCTTACCAACGAATCCACTTCCGCGTCTTTGACGTGTATGACCATAAATATATACCAATTTAAAGTTGTTATGTACAGTTAATTCTAGCGTATATAATTTAAGAACACAACAGGAACATACCACGTCCGACAATATGTGTTGTCTGATTCTCCCTGGCCGTCAGAAATGACCGCCTTGCGGATCGTTCTCAAGCCGGATCGGCTCGCCGTGTGGAGTGGCATGGGCGGCGCGTTCCCAGGCTGCCGCGAGGTCGTCGACATCGGCCGTGGGCGCTAGCTTGCGTTCCGCCAATAGCGTTTCCAGCGCGCGCAGCCAGCAGTCGTAATAGTCGCCGCCGTCAGCCGCCGCTCCCGGCGCCTTGACCTCGCGCGACAGTGCCTGCGCCCACTCGGCCCAGGTGAAGACGCCGCGTTCGTGAAGCGCCACGGTCATGGCGAACGCCTGTGCCTGCCACGGCTCGGCAAACACCGGCTCGTCCGGCATGCCCGGAATCCTCGGGCCTGAAGCAATGGCGGCCGCGTTCTCCGGCTCCGCGTAACCGGCCGCCGGTTCAGACCGGCTCAAGATAGCTCTCCCAGGCGTCCACAGAGAGCGTCAGCGTCGGGTCGGCGTCGTCGCCCCAGATTTCGCGGCCGTCGAAGACGACCGTATAGAGCCATTGCGGATTCTCGCCCTGGCCGTGCGCATTGCTGTCCGGAAAGACATGCGCCTCGTGGACGGATTCGATCACGCCATGCTTGCCGCGCGCATAGCGAGGCAGCCGCGTATGACCCGTCGGGCTGAAGTTGCGGGTCATGATGCGGTCGCCGGCCTTGAAGCGGGCCGGCGCCGTGGCCGGCCGGTCGCAGGGTCCGCCGCGCGCAAGCGCCGCCGGCACATCGGCTGCTTTCAGCACGCGTTTCGGGGTGGCGGCCGGGTCGACCGCGCGACCCTTGGCGAGATCGCGGCCGGTAACGAAGCCGTGGCGCTCGAGCAGCGCCTCCAGCCCCTTGATCCAGATTTCGTAATAACTGGAGGAAAGATAATCGACGGGATGCCTGTTCTCCCGCGCGTGCCGGCTTTCGTCGATGCTCCAATGCCCCATGGCGCCGGCGGTCAGCGTAACGCCGAGCGCGCGCTTTTCCCATTCGGCGTGGAAGATGGGCTCGTTCTTCTCCGGCGTGACCGGACCAAGCCCCATCTGGCCGCCGAGATCGTGCGGACCGTTCATGCCGCGACGGGCTCCTTGGCCAGTCCGGTGCCGATCATGGAGTCCCGCGTCACCAGTTCGGCCAGCCTCTCGGCGTCCCAGTTGTCGGTGCCTGCGGGCCGTTGCGGCACCACGAGATAGCGCAGTTCGGCGGTCGAGTCCCAGACGCGGACCTTCTTTTGAGGCGGCAGCGTCAGCCCGAATTCCTCCAGCACGCCGCGCGGGTCGATCACCGCGCGGCTGCGGTAGGGCGGCGCCTTGTACCAGACCGGCGGCAGGCCGAGCACGGTCCACGGGTAGCAGGAGCATAGCGTGCAGACGACCAGATTGTGCGTATCGTCGCTGTTGAACACCGCCTGCATGTGCTCGCCTTGGCGGCCGGTGAAGCCGAGCGAGGCGATCGCCGCCGTTGCGTCCTTCTTCAGCCAGCCCGCATAGTCCGGCTCGGTCCAGGCTTTTGCCACCACCTTCGCGCCGTTGCGCGGCCCGACCTTGGTCTCGTAGATGTCGACGATCACGTCGATCGCGGCCGGGTCGATCAGGCCCTTCTGAACCAAGATTGTCTCCAGCGCGCGCACGCGCGCCGCCATCGGGTCAAGCTCATTGTCGTGATGGTCGTGATCGTGGTGGTGCGCCATGGCCGCAGGCTACGCCGTTGGCCTCAAGGCAGCAAGGAGCCGCGGCAAGAAGGCCATGCCGCATTCCAACGATCGAGGCGAGCCCCTATCGTCCTCGCATGCGTGTGCTGATTCTCGGCGGAAACGGCTTCATCGGGTTCGAAGTGTGCCGCGAACTGCTTTCGCGCGGCCATGAGGTGACGGCGCTGGCGCGGCTGCCGGAGAAATTCGCGCGCCGCCTGCCGGGCGTATCCTGGCTGAAGGGCGACCGGCGCGCCATGCAGTCCCGCAACGCCTGGCGCCCGCTCGAAGGTTTCGGGGCGGTCGTGAATTGCGCCGGCGCCCTGCAGAGCGGCGCGGGCGACGATGTCGACGCCGTGCAGCATGGCGCCATGCTGGCGCTCTACGAAGCCGCGGCCACGGCCAAAGTCGGGCTGATCGTCCAGGTGTCGGCGCGGACGGACGGGCCGGGAGCCGGCCAGGCGTTTCTTTCGTCGAAGCGCAGGGCGGACGACGCACTGGAACGGTCGGGCGTGCCCTTCGTCATCCTGCGGCCTGCGATCGTCGTGGGGCGCAACGCCTATGGCGGCTCGGCGCTTCTACGCGCGTTGGCCGCCTTCCCTTGCCGGACTCCGCTCGTTCATGCCGACGCGCCCATGCAGTTCGTTGCGCTGGACGACGTGGCGGAGGCGGTCGCCGACTCGCTCGAAGGCCGTGTCGAGGCCGGAACCGATCTCGTCCTTGCCGGCCCGGAGTTCCTTTCGCTTCGCGAAACGGTGGCGATACACCGGGCATGGCTGGGCCTGCCACCTGCCCGGGCCATCAACGTGCCGGCGGCCATGGCGTGGCCGGCGACCGCGCTTGCCGACCTGCTTGGCCGGCTCGGCTGGCGTTCGCCGCTGCGCTCCACGGCGATGGAGATCGCGGCAGGCGGTGTCGCCGCTGCTTCGACGGACCGGCGTCAACCCGACGGACAGAAGCGGGATGGCCTCGGCGCCATCCTGGCGAAAAACCCCGCCGGCGCGCAGGATCTTTGGTTCGCCCGCCTCTATTTGCTCAAACCCGTTGTCTTCGGCGTCCTCTCGCTGTTCTGGATCCTCTCCGGGTCGATCGCGCTGATGCGGCTCGACCAGTCGGCGCGCCTTCTGGAGGCGGTCACCCCCGCGCCGGTCATTGCCAACCTCCTCGCGGTGGCCACCAGCCTTGCCGACATCGTGCT
>JAEUMA010000424.1 GCA_016793565.1 Rhizobiaceae bacterium | reverse complement strand
AGAGATGCCGCACCTCGCGGTCGATATGTTCGCGTGCCTGCGCGATCTCGCCGAGTTCCGTCACCATCGGTAGCATGATGCGGAGCTCGCGGCCGCCGGCCGCCTTGAGCAGCGCGCGCATCTGCGTCTTCAGCAGGCCCGGCCGGTCCAGCGTCAGCCGGATCGCGCGCCAGCCAAGCGCTGGGTTTTCCTCGGCCACCGACCCTTTGAAGTAAGGCAGCACCTTGTCGCCGCCGATGTCGAGCGTGCGGAAGGTCACCGGCTTGCCGCGCGCCGCGTCCAGCACGTCGCGATAGAGCCGTTCCTGCGCCTCGGCACGCGGAAAGGTCGAAGCGATCATGAACTGAAGTTCGGTGCGAAAAAGGCCGATGCCGGCGGCGCCAGCTTCGGCGAGCTGCGGCAGGTCGACCGCCAGCCCCGCATTCATGAGCAGATCCACAGGCACGCCATCGCGGGTGGCGGACGGCTTTGTACGCAGTTCGCGATAGAGTTCCTGGCGGCGGGCGCGGAACCTCACCTTCTCCGCGTAGGCGGCTTCCAGGTCCGGCTGCGGCCGAAGATGCACGCTGCCGTCCTCGCCGTCGACGATGATGGCGTCGCCGTTCTCCGACATCGAGACGGCGCCCTTGACCTGCCCGGAGACCGGAATGCCCATCGCGCGCGCCACTATCACGACATGGCTGGTCGCGGCGCCGTCCTCCAGAACCACGCCGCGCAGCTTCTCGCGCGGATAGTCCAGCAGTTCCGCCGCGCCCATCGAGCGGGCGACGACGATCGAATCCTTCGGCAGCGAGGCGGCCACGTCCTCGGGAGCCCGGCCGAGCAGCAGCCTGAGCAGCCGGTTGGCCAGGTCGTCGAAGTCGCTCATGCGCTCGCGCAGATAGGGGTCCGTCATGTGCAGCATGCGCGCGCGCATGTCGCTCTGCACCTTCTCCACCGCGGCCTCGGCCGTCAGGCCGTTGCGGACGGCCTCCTCCAGCCGCCGGACCCAGCCGCGGTCGTTGGCGAACATGCGGTAGGTCTCCAGCACCTCGCGGTGCTCGCCCTCGAACGCCACCTCGCGCCGGGCCATCATGTCGTCGATCGAAAGACGCAAGGACGACAACGAGCGGTCGAGCCGGCGCAGTTCCTCGTCGGAATCCTCGTTGAACAGGTCCGTGACGACGATGCGCGGCTCGTGCAGGACGACGTGGCCGAGGCCCACCCCGTCGTTGAAGGAAAGCCCGCGTAGGCTGACGGGACGCCGAAGATCCAGCTCCATGCCGGGGCGGGTGAGCCGCGAGAGATCGCCGGTGGCGATCATCTCGGCGATCACCATGGCGATCGTCTCCAGCGCCTCGACCTCGTCGTCGCGGTACTGGCGCTTGGTGCGGTTCTGGACGACCAGCACGCCGAGGGTGCGGCCGGCGCGCAGCACCGGCACGCCGAGGAAGGAGTTGTACACCTCTTCGCCAGTCTCCGGCAGATAGGCGAAGGCTGGGTGGCCCTGGGCGTCGGAAAGGTTGAGAGCGCGTGCGCTGGCCGCGATCGTGCCGACCAGGCCTTCGCCCAGGCGCAGTTGCGCAAGGTGCACCGAGCCGGGGTTCAGACCCTCGGTGGCATAGAGTTCCAGCACCGAATCGGCGCGCAACACGTAGAGCGAGCAGACTTCGGCGACCATGTTCTGCGCGATCTCGCGCACGATCCGGTCGAGCCGCTCCTGCGGATCGAGCGGCTCGGCCATCAGCTCTCGGAGCCGTTTCAGCAATACGCGCGGGCCTGGGGCCAGATCACGCATCGGGCATCCTCTCAAAGGCCCTGCGCCGGCCGGGGCTTATGCCCCTCCGGCGACACAAGCCCGGTCGCTTCGTCTAATGCTTATCGAGGCCGTAGACGGAATGCAAAGTCCGAACGGCGAGTTCGGTGTAGGGCCCGTCGATCAGGATGGAGATCTTGATCTCCGACGTGGTGATCGCACGGATGTTGATCGCCTTGTCGGCCAGCGCCTGGAAGGCGGTGGCCGCCACGCCGGCGTGGCTGCGCATGCCGATGCCGATGACGGAGACCTTGGACATCCCGTCGTCGTGCTGCAGCACGTCAAAGCCGACCTCCGGCCTGATCCTCTCCAGAACCGCCAGCGCCTTGGCGACGTCTCCCGAGGGCACCGTGAACGTCATGTCCGTCGATTTGCCGTCCTCGGAGATGTTCTGGACGATCATGTCGACATTGATGTTGGCCTCGGCGAGCGGGCCGAAGATGCCGGCCGCCACGCCCGGGCGATCGGCGACGCGGCGCAACGAGATCTGGGCTTCGTCCTTGGCGTAGGCAATTCCGGTGACGACCTGCTGTTCCACGATTTCGTCCTCGTCGCAAATGAGGGTTCCGGGCGGGTTGAGAAGATCGCTCATGCCGGGCGCATCCGGATCGTCGAACGACGATCGCACGAAAGTGCGTACCTTGTGCACCATGGCGAGTTCGACCGAGCGCACCTGCAGCACCTTGGCACCGAGCGAGGCCATCTCCAGCATTTCCTCGAACGACACCTTGGGCAGGCGGCGCGCTTTCGGCTCGATGCGCGGGTCCGTCGTATAGACGCCGTCCACGTCGGTATAGATGTCGCACCGGTCGGCCTTCACCGCCGCCGCGATCGCCACCGCGCTGGTGTCGGAGCCGCCGCGCCCGAGCGTTGACAGTCGGTTGTCGGGGGCGAGCCCCTGGAAGCCGGCAATCACGGCGACCTGGCCCTCCTGGAAGCGCTTGATCAGGAACGAGCCGTCGATCTCCTGGATGCGGGCGGCGCCGTGGGCGTTGTCGGTGCGGATCGGTATCTGCCAGCCCTGCCATGAGCGGGCGTGGATGCCCATCGCCTGCAGCACGATCGCCAGCAGGCCCGACGTCACCTGTTCGCCCGACGCCACCACCGCGTCGTATTCGCGCGCGTCGTAGATATTGAGGTTCGAGCCTTCGGCCTTGCCGGCGTCATGCACCCAACCGACCAGTTCGTTGGTCTTTCCGGCCATGGCGGAGACCACCACGGCGACCTCGTGGCCGGCGTCGACCTCGCGTTTGACATGGCGGGCGACATTGCGGATGCGGGCGATGTCGGCGACGGAAGTCCCGCCGAATTTCATCACGATGCGCGCCATGGAGAACGGAAGCCCTGTGTTCGATCCTGAGCCTCGGCCAGTTCCGACTGCCCGAAACGAAAGCGCCCCGGCGGACCGAGGCGCTCAGCGCGCGTTCCTTAGCCAAGTCGCCGCCGTTTCGCAAGGATCGCTCGCGCTCTCGACATCGCCGGGCACGGGCGTTATGTGGCAGCCGCCCCTCGGCCGGGGCCGTCATCCGAACGGACCGCCTGACATGAACGACGCAAGCGCCGCCCCGCGCCCCCGCCCTAACCCCGGCATCATGGACATCGAGGCCTATGTCCCAGGCAAGAGCCATGGGTCGGCCGGCGTCGCCACGGTCTATAAGCTGTCGTCCAACGAGAACCCTTTCGGCGCCTCGCCGGCCGCAATCGAGGCGGCAACCGCCGCAGCCGCACGAATGGAGTTCTATCCCGACGGCGCCGCGATGCGCCTGCGCCGCGCCATCGCCGAGGCGCACGGGCTGAACGTCGCCAACATCATGTGTTTCAACGGCTCGGATGAGGTGCTGTCGCTGTTGGCGCGCATCTATCTGACTCCCGGCGACGAGGGCATCTACACCGAACACGGCTTCCTCGCCTACAAGATCTACATCCAGGCCTCCGGAGCGACGCCTGTGATGGCTCGCGAGACAGAGGAGCGCGCCGACGTCGATGCCATCCTCGCCGCGGTGACGGCGCGCACGCGGATTGTCTTCCTAGCCAATCCCAACAATCCGACCGGCACATATCTGCCATTCGAGGAGATCCGGCGCTTGCATGCCGGCCTGCCCTCCAACGTGCTTTTGGTGATCGACGCGGCCTATGCCGAATATGTCCGCCGCAACGACTACGCCGCCGGCATCGAGCTCGTCGCTGGCGCCGAGAACGCCGTCATGACCCGCACCTTCTCCAAGGTGCACGGGCTGGGCGGGGCGCGTATCGGCTGGGCATATGTGCCACCTCACGTCGCCCAGGCGCTGGAGCGCGTGCGTGATCCCTTCAACGTCAACGCAATGGCGATCGAGGCGGGCATCGCCGCGATGGGCGACCGCGCCCATGTCGAGCGGTCCGTCGCCCACAACAACCATTGGCTGGGATGGCTGACCGGGGAGCTGAGCCAGCTCGGCCTGCGCGTCACGCCGAGCGTCGGCAATTTCCTTCTTATCCATTTTCCGGAGGCGAAGCCGGATTCCGCAGCGGCGGCCGACGAATTCCTGGCCGCCCGCGGATACATCCTGCGGCGCGTATCCTCCTACGGCTTTCCCAACGCCCTGCGCATGACGATCGGCACCGAAGCGGCCAATCGCGGCGTCGCGGCGGCGCTGGCCGAATTTCTGAAAGGCTGACCCATGGCGCAGCGCATGTTCGACAAGGTCGCCCTCATCGGCATCGGACTGATCGGCTCGTCGCTGGCGAGGGTGATCCGCCGCGAAGGTCTGGCCGGCGAGATCGCCGTCGCCACCCGCAGCCCGGCCACGCTCGCCCGAGCCCAGGAACTGCGGTTGGGCGACAGCTACTCGACCCACGCGCGCGACGCCGCCCGTGATGCCGACTTGGTCATCGTTTCGGTGCCCGTCGGCGCTTCCGGGCAGGTCGCCGCCGAGATCGCCCCGGTGCTGAAGCCTGGCGCCATCCTCACCGACGTCGGCTCCACCAAGGCCTCCGTCGTCGCGCAGATGGCGCCGCATGTTCCCGACGGCGTGCATTTCATCCCTGGGCACCCGATCGCCGGCACGGAGCACTCCGGCCCTGACGCAGGCTTCGCCGATCTGTTCGAAGGGCGCTGGTGCATCCTCACGCCGGAGGCGGGAGCGGACGCGCAGGCGGTGGAACGGCTGACGAAGTTCTGGCAGGCCTGCGGCTCGAAGGTCGATGTGATGGATCCCGCCCATCACGACATGGTGCTGGCTATCGTTTCGCACCTGCCGCATATCATCGCCTACAATATCGTCGGCACCGCCGACGATCTCGAATATGCGAGCAAGTCGGAGGTCATTAAATATTCCGCCTCGGGCTTCCGCGACTTCACCCGTCTCGCGGCCTCGGACCCGACGATGTGGCGCGACGTGTGCCTGCACAACAAGGACGCCATCCTCGAAATGCTCGCGCGCTTCTCCGAGGATCTCGCCTCGCTGCAGCGCATGATCCGCTGGGGTCAGGGCGACAAGCTCTTCGAGCTGTTCACCCGCACGCGCGCCGTGCGCCGCTCGATCATCGAAGCCGGCCAGGACGTCGATGCGCCGGATTTCGGCCGGCATGTCGCCAGCCATCCGGAACGTTCATAGCGGCCGGATATTGCCGAGGGGGATGAAGCCGAGCGTCGCCCTGCCCTTGACGATCCTGAGCGGCATGGTCGGGTTGCGTCCGAGAAGGGTCAGGCCGGCAAAGGCCGTCCGGATGTTGCTGCGAGCCTCCGGGAACACTTCCTCCGCCACCCGCGACAAGGCGTTGGGATTGGTGATTGAAAGCTGCAGGTCGGCGTCTACCAGCCCATCCTGATCGACCAAGATATCTCCCGACAGCGTGAAGCCCGCATCCGCGCCCGTGTAGAGCGTCAGATTGTGCACCGTCGCCGACTGGCCGCGCAGCCCGCCTTTGCCGGAGGCCGCGAGCGCCACCCCGTCCTTGATCGTCGCATCGGCTGTGCCGGATAGCGGCGGAACGTTCCGCCCCTGCAGCAGCGCGGCGTCGAGCACGAGAGCATCGAAACTCACCGCGACGTCGACGTCGGCGCCGTTCGGCCGCATATGTGCCTGCATGTTCTCCGCGTTGAACAGCGCCTCTCCCTCGCGCGTGGCGCTGATCTGGCGCGCCTCCAGCGAGCTTCGCGTCGGCAACGGGGTCGCCAGGCGGGTGCTGGCGTGCATCAGCTCCCATTTGACGTCGATGACACCGAGTCCCGGCGCCTCGATGCGAGCCGGACCGTCCAGTTCGCCGACGATGCGAAGCGGATTGTAGATCTGCGCCGCCGAGCGGAAGCTGCCCGCGGCGACGCTGGCGCCCTGTCGCTTG
>JAEUMA010000420.1 GCA_016793565.1 Rhizobiaceae bacterium | reverse complement strand
CGAGAGGCTGGTCGAATACATGCTCTACATGCTGTGGGACTTGGGGCTGAAGGTCGGCCACGCCACCCGCACCGTCGAGGAATGCGTGCGCCTGTCGCGCGCCGACATCACCATCCGCACCGCCGTGCTGGAGGCCCGCTGGCTCTGGGGCGAACAGGATCTCTACGACGAACTGGTGCGGCGGTTCGACGAGGAGGTGGTCGCCAACACCGGCCCGGAATATGTGCAGGCCAAGCTTGCCGAGCGCGACGAGCGCCACCGAAAGGTGGGCGAGAGCCGCTATCTGGTCGAGCCCAACATCAAGGACGGCAAGGGCGGGCTGCGCGACCTGCATACGCTGTTCTGGATCGGTAAGTACTTCTACCGCGTGCGCACCGGGGAGGAACTGGTCGACAAGGGCGTGTTCACCCGCGGTGAGCTGCGGCAGTTCCTCAAGGCGGAAGACTTCCTCTGGGCCGTCCGGTGCCACATGCACTTCCTGACCGGCAAGGCGGAAGAGCGGCTGCATTTCGACATCCAGCGCGAGATCGCCTCGCGGCTGGGCTATACCAGCCATCCTGGCCTGTCGGCCGTCGAGCGCTTCATGAAGCACTACTTCCTGATCGCCAAGACGGTGGGCGACCTCACGCGCATCTTCTGCGCGGCGCTAGAGGAGGAGCAGGCCAAGAGTGGCCCCGGCTTCAACCGCATCTTCCTGAATTTCTCGCGCCGCCGCCGCAAGCTCGCCGGCACCAGCGACTTCATCGTCGACAACCAGCGCATCAACGTGGTGGACCAGCAGGTCTTCGTCCGCGATCCGGTCAACATGATCCGGCTGTTCTGGTTCGCCGACCGCCACGGGCTGGAGTATCACCCCGACGCCCTCAAACTGCTCACGCGGTCGTTGAAGCTGGTCGACCGCAATCTGCGCCGCGACGAGGAGGCCAACCGGCTCTTCCTCGACATCCTGACCTCCGATCGCAATCCGGAACTCAACCTCAGGCGCATGAACGAGGCCGGGCTGCTCGGTCGGCTGATTCCCGAATTCGGCAAGATCGTCGCGATGATGCAGTTCTCGATGTACCACCACTACACGGTGGACGAGCATCTGCTGCGCTGCATCGGCGTGCTGTCTGAGATCGAGCAGGGCGAGGGCGGCAAGGCGCATCCGCTGGCCCATGAACTCATGCCCGGTCTGCGCAAGCGGCGCGACGTACTCTACGTCGCCGTCCTTCTGCACGATATCGCCAAGGGTCGGCCCGAGGACCATTCGGTGGCCGGCGCCCGCATTGCCCGCCGCATCTGCCCGCATCTCGGCTTCTCGGCGGAGGACACCGAGACGGTGAGCTGGCTGGTCGAGAACCATCTCGTCATGTCGATGACCGCGCAGACGCGCGACCTCAACGACCGCAAGACGATCGACGATTTCGCCGGCATCGTGCAGTCGGTGGAGAGGCTGAAGCTACTGCTGGTGCTGACGATCTGCGATATCCGCGGCGTCGGGCCGGGCGTCTGGAACGGCTGGAAGGGCCAACTCCTGCGCACGCTTTACTACGAGACGGAGCTTCTGCTGACCGGCGGCTTCTCGGAGGTTTCGCGGGCGCAACGCGCAAAGGAGGCGCGCGAGAGGTTGGCGGACGCCCTTTCCGATTGGCCGGAGAGGGCGCGCAAGCGCTATGTCGCTCTCCACTATGAGAACTATCTCCTGGCGGTAGCCATGCCGGACCAAGTGCGTCACGCCGAGTTCGTCCGCGAATCCGACGCTGCCGGGCGGCAACTGGCCACCATGGTGCAGCCGCATGCCTTCGAGGCGGTCACCGAGATCACGGTCTTGGCGCAGGATCATCCGCGGCTGCTGTCGGTGATCGCCGGCGCCTGCGCGGCCGCCGGCGCCAACATCGTCGATGCGCAGATCTTCACCACCACCGACGGGCGGGCGCTGGACACGATTCTGATCAGCCGCGAGTTCGAGCATGACGAAGACGAGAGGCGCCGGGCCGAAAGGGTCGGCAA
>JAEUMA010000413.1 GCA_016793565.1 Rhizobiaceae bacterium | reverse complement strand
GACCAGCAGGGTTACAGGAAGGCCGAGCGCCAGGCCGCGCTTCTTGAGGTCGTTGAACACGCCCATGGTGGAATCGCGGTAGAAGCCGAGCGCCTTGACGCCGGTCTCTTCGAGGAACTTCTTCGGCTTGGTGTCGTCGCCGGTGTCGACGTTGATCGCCATCACCTCGAAGGATTCGCCGCCCATCTCCGTTTCCAGCGCGTCGAGCGCCGGCATCTCGGCCCGGCAGGGCGCGCACCACGTCGCCCACAGATTGACCAGCAGCGTCTTGCCCTGCCGGTCGGCCAGCGTCATGGGCTTGCCGTCCGGCCCGGCGAAGGAGAGCGTCTTCAGCGATTGCGACGGAGCGGCCGCCGTCATGGCGGCGACGTCGCCCACCGCGCCCGCCGCAAGCGCCTTGCCGCGCGCTGCCTCGGCCTCGCAAGCCTTGTCGGCCTGGCCGGACACGGCCGCATCCTGCGTCGCCGGCGCCGGCGTGTTGCCAGAAGGGCCGCCGGTGAAATATACCGCGACCGCGCCTGCCAGCACGCCGGCGAGAGCCGCGATCAGGATCAGCTTCGGCGCCGGGAAGAGGCTCTTTTGCGGCATTCTTTCAGAAACTCCGGAGACCGGTTAGCACGATGAGCGACAGCAAGGCCAGCAACCAGATGTGGGGCGGTCGGTTCGCCTCCGGGCCCTCCGCCGTGATGGAGGCGATCAACGCCTCGATCGGCTTCGACCGCAAGCTCTACCGCCAGGACATCAGGGGTTCGATCTCCCATTCCGAGATGCTCGCCGCAACGGGCATCATTTCGCGCGCCGATCAAGAGAAAATCGCTCACGGACTGAACACGATTTTGCAAGAGATCGAGTCCGGCGCCTTCACCTTCTCGACCCGGCTGGAAGACATCCACATGAACGTCGAGGCGCGGCTCGCCGAGCTGATCGGCCCGGCCGCCGGCCGCCTGCATACGGCGCGCTCGCGCAACGACCAGGTGGCGGTGGACTTCCGCCTGTGGGTCAAGGACGAATTCTTCCGTGTCGCCGAGGCGCTGAAGGGCCTGATCGCCGTGTTCCTCGACCGGGCCGAGGAACACGCGGCGACGGTCATGCCGGGCTTCACGCATCTGCAGACCGCGCAGCCGGTGACTTTCGGGCACCACTGCATGGCCTATGTGGAGATGTTTTCCCGTGACCATTCCCGCGTCCGCGATGCCATCGCCCGCATGGACGAGAGCCCGCTCGGCGCGGCCGCGCTGGCGGGCACCGGCTTCCCCGTCGACAGGCACATGACCGCTAAGGCGCTGGGTTTCCGCGAGCCGACGCGCAATTCGCTGGACAGCGTCTCCGATCGCGATTTCGCGCTGGAATTCCTGTCCGTCGCGGCGATCTGCGCCACGCATTTGTCGCGGCTGGCGGAAGAGATCGTCATCTGGTCGACGCCGCAGTTCGGCTTCGTGCGCCTGTCGGACAGCTTTTCGACCGGCTCCTCGATCATGCCGCAGAAGAAGAACCCCGATGCCGCCGAGCTGGTGCGCGCCAAGACCGGCCGCGTCAACGGCCATCTCGTCGGCCTGCTCACCGTGCTGAAGGGCCTGCCTCTGACCTATTCCAAGGATATGCAGGAGGACAAGGAAGCCGTCTTCGACGCGGCCGAGACGCTCGACCTGATGCTGGCCGCCATGACCGGCATGATCGGCGATCTGCACGTCAACATCGAGGCGATGAAGAAAGCGGCGGGCTCCGGCTTCGCCACGGCGACCGATCTCGCCGACTGGCTGGTGCGCACGCTGGGCATCCCCTTCCGCGAAGCACACCACGTCACCGGCCGCGCCGTCGCGCTGGCCGAACAGCGCAAGGTGGCGCTGGAAAAGCTGCCGCTGGCCGATTTGCAGGCGATCCATCCGGGAATCACCGCCGACATCTTCTCGGTGCTGTCGGTGCAGAATTCGGTCAAGAGCCGCACCTCCTATGGCGGCACCGCGCCGAACGAGGTGAAGAAGCAGGTGCGCGCCTGGAAGAAGCGGCTGGCGAGGCTCTGAACGAGGGGTGCATTGGCCGACAAACTTCGCTACAAGCGGCACGGTCTTTCATACGGCGGACGGCTTCGGATGCGCTGCGGCAGGTTTGTGACGGTTTTGGTGGTTGCCGGCGCGCTGGCGACGGCTGCGGGTTGCGGCCGCCGGGGGCCTCTCGAGACGCCCTACGAGGCCTCGGTGAACGCCCGCAAGGCGGCCCAGAAGGCAGGCCAACCGCTGCCGCCCGAGCCGGAAAAACCGGTCGAGGACAAGCCCTTCTTTCTCGATCGCCTGATCCAGTAAGCCTCCGGGCCGGAGCACCTTCCGTGAACCATTTCGACTATCGCGACGGCATCCTCCATGCCGAGGGCGTGCCGCTGCCGGAGATCGCAGCGGCCGTCGGCACGCCGTTCTACTGCTACTCCACCGCCACGCTCACACGGCACTACCGCGTGTTCTCGCAGGCCTTCGCCGAGCTCGACGCCCTGGTCTGCTACGCCATGAAGGCCAATTCCAACCAGGCCGTCATCGCCACGCTGGCAAGGCTCGGCGCCGGCTCGGACGTCGTCTCCGAAGGCGAATTGCGACGCGCGCTAGCGGCCGGCGTTCCAGCGCACAGGATCGTCTTTTCCGGGGTCGGCAAGACGGCGCGCGAGATGGACTTCGCGCTTGCCGCCGGCATCCACTGCTTCAACGTGGAATCCGAGCCCGAACTGGAACTCCTGTCAGCGCGGGCGACGGCGGCGGGCCGGATCGCGCCGGTCTCGCTGCGCGTCAACCCCGACGTCGACGCGCGTACGCACCACAAGATCGCCACCGGCAAGGCGGAGAACAAGTTCGGCATCCCGCTCCAGCACGCGCGGGCCGCTTACCGGCGCGCCGCCTCGCTGCCGGGCCTTAAGGTGATCGGCGTCGACATGCATATCGGCAGCCAGATCATCGATCTGGAGCCGTTCGACAACGCCTTCGCGCTGCTGGCCGAACTCGTGGGGCAGTTGCGTGCCGACGGCCATGCGATCGAGCATGTCGACCTCGGCGGCGGGCTGGGCATCCCCTACCGCGTCGACAACGACCCGCCGCCGCTTCCCGACGCCTATGCCGAGATCGTGCGCAAGCGCGTCACCGGGCTCGGCGTCAAGGTCGTCTTCGAGCCGGGCCGCCTGATCGTCGGCAATGCCGGCATCCTCGTCGCGCAGGTCGTCTACATGAAGCACGGCGACGCCAAGAACTTCGTCATCGTCGATGCGGCAATGAACGACCTGATCCGGCCGACGCTCTACGACGCCTTCCACGAGATCCGGCCCGTGCGCGAGGCGGCGCCCGACGCGCCACGGCTGACCGTCGACGTGGTCGGC
>JAEUMA010000767.1 GCA_016793565.1 Rhizobiaceae bacterium | reverse complement strand
TTTCGGTGCGGTTTGCGCCGGAGAGCAAGGCCGTCCGCTTTCCGTCGGCGTGGCTGCGGCGCAACGCCTACGACCGCAACGGCGCGCATGCGCTCGGATGGACCGGACCCGAGGTGACGCGCTGGACGAAAAACGATTTGCAGGGTGCGGTTCCGCGCGCGTCGCTGACGGAGGCCAGCCGAGATCCGGCCACACTGCGCGGCTGGCTCGCAGCGGTGCGCGCCTACGGTTTCGCCGTAATGGACGGGCTGCCGCTGGAATCGGGTTCGCTGTGCAAGGTCGCCGACCTGTTCGGCTACGTTCGCGAGACCAATTACGGCCGCTGGTTCGAGGTGCGCGCCGAGGTCAATCCGAACAATCTCGCCTATACGAACCTCGGTCTCCAGGCGCACACCGACAATCCCTATCGCGACCCGGTTCCGACGCTGCAGATCCTGTCGTGCCTGGAGAACACCGTCGACGGCGGCGATTCCTCCGTGGTCGACGGATTTGCCGTGGCCGCCGCCCTGCAGGGTGAAAATCCGGACGGTTTCCGCTTGCTCGCCGGCTATCCGGCACGGTTCGAATATGCCGGCTCGGCCGGCGTGCGGCTGCGCGCCAAGCGGCCGATGATCGAGCTCGGCCCCGACGGCGAGCTGATCGCCGTTCGCTTCAACAACCGCTCGCTGGCGCCCGCCACCGACATCCCGTTCGACGACATGGCGGCCTACTACGCGGCGTACCGGCGCTTCGCCCAGCTCATCGAGGACCCGGCCTTCGAGGTGACGTTCAAGCTGAAGCCGGGCGAGGCCTTCATCGTCGACAACACGCGTGTAATGCATGCACGCAAGGCCTTTTCGGGCAGCGGGAAGCGCTGGCTCCAGGGATGCTATGCCGATAAGGACGGGTTGTTGTCCACGCTGGCAGCCATCGAACACCAGACCGGAGAGGCCGCGTGATGGTCCACGAAAAGCTGAACAGTGGAAATATCGTAGAATTCATCGCCGACATCTTCGAACGGCGCGGCGCGGAATCTTATCTCGGCGAACCGGTGACGATGTCGGAGCACATGCTGCAGGGTGCCTGGCTTGCGGAACAGGACGGCGCGCCGGACGAACTGGTGGCGGCTGCCCTGCTGCACGACATCGGCCACTATACCAGCGAGTTCGGCACCTATTCGCCCGACGACGTGGTGGACAAGCACCACGACGAAGCCGGAGGCGAGGTGCTGGAACGGTTCTTCCCGCCCGTCATCGTGGAGTGCGTGCGGTTGCATGTTGCCGCGAAGCGCTATCTCTGCGCCACCGATCCCAGCTATTTCGGCAAGCTCTCGCCGGCCTCGGTGCACACGCTGTCGCTGCAGGGCGGGCCGATGAACGCCGACGAAGTCGCCCATTTCCGCGGCAACCCACACCACGAGGCGGCGGTGCGGGTGCGCATCTGGGACGAAGGCGGCAAGGTGGCCGGCATGGAAACGCGCAGCTTCCGCGACTATGTGCCGATGCTGGAGCGCATCGTGCACAACCATGCGGGCGAGGCTGGCGCGTAGAGCGGTCGGACCGCGCAAGAAAACACCCGTCCGTCGGTTGACAGGGCGCACAAACTGGAATTAGGGTCCGCGCCCATGAATACGGCACTCATTCTCGTAGTAGGACTGCGCGTGGGCAAGGCGGTGTAACCGCCGGGCGAAATCCTCCCATGCGCAGAAAGCAGGCTCCTCCGGGGGCCTTTTTTATTGCCTGAAACGAGACTAAACGACCAGCAAACGCGCGACAGCCGCGAAAAGACAGACGGGACAGACCATGACCAAGCCGAAAGAGGATGCCGCCGGGCGGGAAATGACGGGCGCCGAGATGGTGGTCCAGGCGCTCAAGGATAATGGCGTCGAGCACATCTTCGGCTATCCGGGCGGCGCGGTGCTTCCGATCTACGACGAACTGTTCCAGCAGGAAGACGTCCAGCACATCCTCGTTCGCCACGAGCAGGGCGCGGGCCACGCGGCCGAGGGCTATGCGCGTTCCACCGGAAAGCCCGGCGTGATGCTGGTCACCTCCGGACCAGGCGCCACGAACGCGGTCACGCCGCTGCAGGACGCGCTGATGGATTCGATCCCGCTGGTCTGCCTGACCGGCCAGGTGCCGACGACGCTGATCGGCTCGGACGCCTTTCAGGAATGCGATACGGTGGGCATCACCCGGCCCTGCACCAAGCACAACTGGCTGGTGAAGGACGTCAACGAACTCGCCGCGACCCTCCATGAGGCATTCCACGTCGCGACGACGGGCCGGCCCGGCCCGGTCGTGGTCGACATCCCCAAGGACGTGCAGTTCGCGCGCGGCACCTATGTCTCTCCGCAATCGGCGCCCCGCACCAGCTACCAACCGAAGGTCCAGGGCGACCTCGACAAGATCAAGGCGGCGGTTGCCATGATGGCATCGGCGAAGAAGCCGATCTTCTACACCGGCGGCGGCGTCGTGAACGCCGGCCCCGAGGCCAGCCACCTGCTGCGCGAACTGGTCGACCTCACCGGCTTTCCGATCACCTCGACGCTGATGGGGCTCGGCGCCTATCCCGCCAGCGGCAAGAACTGGGTCGGGATGCTGGGCATGCACGGCAGCTACGAAGCCAACATGGCCATGCATGACTGCGACGTGATGATCTGCATCGGCGCGCGCTTCGACGACCGCATCACCGGACGACTCAACGCGTTTTCGCCGAACTCGCGCAAGATCCACATCGACATCGACCCGTCCTCGCTCAACAAGAACGTGCCGGTCGACATCGCCATCATCGGCGACGCGGGCCGCGTCCTGGAGGACATGGTCCGGCTGTGGCGGGCCACCGCGCAGACGGACAAGAAGCTGCTCTACCCATGGTGGGAGCAGATCGCCCGCTGGCGCGCGCGCGACAGCTTCGCCTTCAAGATGAACAATGACGTGATCATGCCGCAATACGCCATCCAGCGGCTTTACGAACTGACCAAGGATATGGACACCTACATCACCACCGAGGTGGGCCAGCACCAGATGTGGGCGGCGCAGCACTACGGCTTCGAGAAGCCCAACCGCTGGATGACCTCCGGCGGGCTCGGCACCATGGGCTACGGCCTGCCGGCCGCTCTCGGCGTGCAGATCGCGCATCCCGATGCGCTGGTCATCGACATCGCCGGCGACGCCTCGGTGCAGATGACGATGCAGGAGATGAGCTGCGCGGTTCAGTACGAGGCGCCGATCAAGATCTTCATCCTCAACAACCAGTATATGGGCATGGTAAGGCAGTGGCAGCAGCTTCTGCACGGCAACCGGCTCTCGCATTCCTACACCGAGGCGATGCCGGATTTCGTCAAGCTGGCGGAGGCCTATGGCGGGCACGGCATCCGCTGCGAGAAGCCGGGCGATCTCGACGACGCCATCCGCGAGATGATCGCCGTGAAGAAGCCGGTGCTGTTCGACTGCCGCGTGGCCAATCTCGCCAACTGCTTCCCGATGATCCCATCGGGCAAGGCCCACAACGAGATGCTGCTGCCTGACGAGGCGACCGACGAGGCGGTGGCCAACGCCATCGACGCGAAGGGCAGGGAACTGGTGTGACGGAGCAGGACGCGGCCGGCGCAAAGCCGGCGCGATCGCCAACCTGACTGCTTGAGAAAGAAGACCATGAACGCCCAGCTTCAACCCACCGGCTCCGCCTACTTCATCGCCAAGGAAACCGAAAAGCCGGAGAGGCATACGCTCTCCGTGCTGGTCGACAACGAGCCGGGCGTGCTGGCCCGCGTGATCGGCCTGTTTTCGGGGCGCGGCTACAATATCGAGAGCCTGACGGTGTCGGAGACCGAGCACGAGCGGCACCTTTCGCGCATCACCATCGTGACCAGCGGCACGCGCCACGTGCTTGAGCAGATCAAGAACCAGCTCGAACGGATCGTGCCGGTGCACCGCGTCGTGGACCTCACCGTGCGCGCCGGCGAACTCAGCAACGGCAGTCCGCTGGAGCGTGAACTGGCGCTGGTCAAGGTGACGGGCAAGGGCGACGACCGGGTGGAGGCCCTGCGGCTGGCAGATGCCTTCCGCGCCAAGGTGATCGACGCCAATGTCGAGCACTTCATCTTCGAGATCACCGGCAAGGGCTCGAAGATCGACCAGTTCATCGCGATCATGAAGCCGCTCGGCCTGAGCGAAGTCTGCCGCACCGGGGTGGCGGCGATGAACCGCGGCCCCCAGGGCATGTGATTGCTGCGTCCATCCGGCGGGCGTATTTCCAGGGATATACGCCGGGAGCGGACGCCACGACCGAGATTCCGATCGCCAAATGGGGCAACAGCGCCGCCATCCGCCTGCCGAAGGCGGTGATGCAGGAGCTCGGCCTGAAGACCGGCCAGAAGCTGCAACTTACGATCAAGGACGGTAAGGGCATACTCGAGCCCGTCGCGGAGCCGGCCGGTCCGAAGAAATACTCGCTGGAGTGGATCATTTCGGAGACCAAACGGCTCGGTCCGGAGAACATCCCCGAGACAGTCGAGTGGGGGCCGCATCGGGGCCAGGAAATCATCGACGACGAATTCTCCCGCGGTGAGATAACGCTCGATGATGTCCTTGCGGGCCGGTGACATTGCCTGGGTCGCGCAGGATCCGGTTGTGGGTACGGAGCAGGGTGGGCGACGACCCGCGACCGTTCTGACGGATGTCGATTTCAACGCGCTCTATCCGCGCTCTATC
>JAEUMA010000376.1 GCA_016793565.1 Rhizobiaceae bacterium | reverse complement strand
GTCCCGTATTGCCGCCCAGGCGGCTGCCGTGTTTGGCAAGCCATGCCACCAGCCCGACCTGGTCGTCGGCCGGCCACTGCGCCAGGAAGCGGCCAAAACCGCCATGTTCGCCGGAAATGCGCTCGACGAGCGCCGCGTTGTTGCGGACAGACCGAATCTTCTGCGGATTGCGCACGATGCGGGTGTCGGACGCCAGTTCGTGCCAGAAATCGTCCGGCTGGAACAGGAGGCGCTTGGGTTCGAAGCCGAGAAACGCGGCCTCGAAACCGGGCCATTTCTGCTCGATCACGCGCCAGACGAAGCCGGCCGAGAATATGCGCTGTGCCATGGCAGACAGGACGCGATCGTCACCAATCGCGGCAACGGCGGAGTTGTCCGGTGCTGGTCCCAGCAGCGACACGAGGACCGCGTCGCCGCCTTTGCGATCCGCGGCCCTTTTCCGGATCGCTTCGAAGCCCGACTTCGCCATCTCTCGACTTCCCCGTCTTGCATTCACCGCAATCGAGACCCTATCCGATACTATACGGGGAACCCACAGGCCATATCTTCCGCTGACCGGAGGTCAGGATGAAAATGTCGATCGCCGACCTTGCCGGACGCTGGCTGAAGCGGAAGCCCGACACGCTGTCTGATCTGGAAAACCAGGTGCTGCGAAGCGCCATCGAGCGCAAGCCCGTCGCAACCGACACGGGCGCGGCCTACACCGAAAGCCTTTCGACCGGCGAGCGCCTCGCCGACGCGCTGGCACGCGTCGGCGGCTCCTGGGGCTTCATCATCGCCTTCCTCACATTCCTGGCCGTATGGACCATCGCCAATGTGTGGCTGCTGGCGGCGCGCGCGTTCGACCCCTACCCGTTCATCTTCCTGAACCTGGTGCTGTCGATGATCGCGGCCTTGCAGGCGCCCGTGATCATGATGTCACAGAACCGGCAGGCCGAGCGAGACCGCATGGCGGCAGAACACGACTACGCCGTCAACCTGAAGGCCGAGATCGAAATCATGGCGCTGCACGAGAAGTTCGACGAGATGCGCCATCAGGAGATCATCCTGATGCGCCAGGAAGTGGCCGAACTCAGCGCGGCGGTCGCGCGCGTCGAGGCAAGGCTGGCGATGGGGACGAAGCCGGAAGACCTTTAACCCAAGGCGTCAGGCCATCTGGTCGCCGCGATCCAGGATCAGCGGAATGATCAGGTCTTCCTCGTCGGACAGATGGCGCGCCAGCAGGGCGACCAGGCGGGCGTTCTCGTCGACGAGGACATCGGCTGCGAAACGCTGACGATCGGCATCCTGCCGTAGCGTCGCGAGGAAATCGTCCGTGCTCGCGGCGCTACGCTCCAGGGCGTCGTGGATCAGGTGATGGTCGGCATCGAGGATGTCGAAGCCGTGCCTGAGCCGCGGTTCGGCCCGTGCGAAGGCCGGGAAATAATGATGATCCTCGATATTGTGGTGCCCTTCGAGCTCGCCGAGGAACATTCCGATGCGCGGCGCGAACCATTGTCCGAAAGCCGGCGCCGCCAGCCTTCCTTCCCGGTATTCACCCATGCCTTGCGTGAGCATTGCGCCCATCCGGCGAAAGAACTCATGGCGCTGAAGCCACATGTTGGCCATGCCGGCGATGTTTTCGTGGCCGCTCCAGCTTTCGCGCGGATACTCGGCGAGAAGGAACAGCAGTTCCGCCGGCAGGCCGGCGCGCAGATCGAGCGCCGGCAGTTCGATCGGATCTTCGGACATGGTCGGGGATCGCTCCGCCTATCTGCACCTCAGATAGGGGCGCCGGCCAGCTTTTCCCATATCGCCAACAGCCATACGCAGCCGGCGAGGAAGATCGAGATCAGCACCGCCAGCGAGCCGCAATCCTTGGCGAGCTGGATGTCGATGTTGAACTCGCGCGAGACGGCGTCGCAGGCGGCCTCAATGCCGGTATTCAGTACTTCGACCATGATAAGCACCAGCACCGCGCCGACCAACAGCAGATAGGCCCACCAGCTCTGTGCCACAAACCAGGCAACCGGAACGGCCGCCGCGAGCAGCAGCAGTTCCTGCTGGAACGCCTTCTCGGTTCGCGCGAGCCTGGTGAACGCCCGAACGGAATTGCGAAATGCGTTGATCAGCCGTTCCATGCCTGACCGGATCTCCAGGGGTGTCGCCGAGCCCCTGTAGCGCAAGCCAGGCTTCAGCGGAACATGTAGGATTCGTAGACGAAGAAGCCGAACTCGGCGGAGCGGTGGAGGCGTTCCGCCGCCGCTGCCTCGCCCGCAGCGCCATAGGCGAAAAACAGCGGCATCAAATGCTCGTCGGTCGGATGATTCTCAGCAGGAAACGGCGCCTGCTGCTTCCAGGACAGAAGCGCATCGGTGTCACCGGCGGCCAGCGTGTCGGCAATCCAGCCTGTGAAGGCGCCGATCTGGCCCGACAGGGCCGGGTCCGGTGCAGCGCCCTGGCGCACCACCGAGAAGAACGCGCGCAAATTGTGGGTGATGTGGCCGGAGCCGATGATGAGCACGCCCTCGTGCCGGAGCGGCGCCAGCGCCAGCCCCAGCCGGTAATGCCAGGCCGCATCGCGCGTGGGATCGATGGACACCTGCACCACGGGAATGTCGGCCTCGGGGAAGGCCAGCTTCAGCGGCGTCCAGGTGCCATGGTCGTAGCCTCGCTCCGCACGCCGCCTCGGAGACAATCCGGCGTCTTCCAGCAGATGGAAGACCTTCTCGGCGCGCGCCGGCGAACCG
>JAEUMA010000328.1 GCA_016793565.1 Rhizobiaceae bacterium | reverse complement strand
CCCTCGCCGACGTGGTCGAGGACCAGTTCCACCGAATCTTCGACGCGCTCGGCATCGCCGACGTTTCATTTTTCCCGCCACGCACCTCCACCGCGCTTCCCCGCATCGGCCCGAATACGCGGCTCCTGCTGGCGCAGCCTTTCCTCGGGGAGGCAGCGAAGGCGCTCGAAAGCCGGGGCGCCATCCGTCTTCCGGCGCCGTTCCCTCTCGGCGAGGAGGGCACCACACTTTGGCTCAAGGCCGCCGCCGGCGCCTTCCACGTCGATCCGGACCGGTTCGACGCGATCACCGCGCCGGGACGGCAGCGGGCGCGCGCTGCCGTCGCACGCAGCCATGCCGTACTTGCCGGCAAGCGCGTCTTCCTCTTCCCGGATTCGCAGATCGAACCTTCAATGGCGCGTTTCCTGTCGCGCGAGGCCGGCGCCAAAATCATAGAGATTGGCACGCCGTTCCTGCATCGGCGGCATCTGGCCCCCGAGTTCGAACTGCTTCCGCAGCACGTGTTCGTCAGCGAAGGACAGGATGTCGACCGGCAGCTCGACCGCTGCCGCGCTGCCCGGCCCGATCTGGTCGTTTGCGGAATGGGTCTCGCCAATCCTCTCGAATCCGAGGGGATCGCGACCAAGTGGTCGATCGAACTCGTCTTCACGCCCGTCCAGGGATACGAACAGGCCGGCGACCTGGCCGAACTCTTTGCGCGGCCCTTCAACCGGCGTTCGCGGCTGCAGGTGAGGGCCTAACCATGCAGCTCGCGGTCTGGACATACGAAGGACCTCCCCATATCGGCGCGATGCGGATCGCCGCCTCGATGAAAGGCGTGCACTACGTCCTTCATGCGCCCCAGGGCGATACCTATGCCGACCTACTGTTTACGATGATCGAGCGGGGCGACAGCCGTCCGCCGGTGACTTACACGACGTTCCAGGCGCGCGATCTCGGCGGCGATACCGCCGAGATCTTCAAGACCGCCTGCCGCGAGGCGGTGGAGCGGTTCAGGCCTGACGCTGTCCTGGTCGGCGCGTCCTGCACGGCCGAACTCATCCAGGATAATCCCGGCGGCCTCGCCGCCGCGCTCGATCTCGACATACCGGTAGTCGCGCTGGAACTGCCTTCCTACCAGAAGAAGGAGAACTGGGGCGCCGCCGAGACATTCTATCAGCTGGTGCGCAGGTTCGCGCCCCCGGCGGGCGGGGTACCCGAAACACGACGGCCCGGTAAGACCTGCAACATCCTTGGCCCGACCTCCCTGGGCTTCCGCCATCGCGACGATATCGCCGAGGTGCGAGGACTGGTGGAGGGGCTGGATATCACGGTCAACGTGGTGGCCCCGCTCGGCGCCACGGTGGAGGAGCTGGGGCGGCTGCCCGAAGCGGACTTCAACATCGTGCTCTATCCCGAAGTCGCCGGTGTCGCCGCCGACTGGCTGAAGCGCAACCATGGGCAGCCTTTCGTCGCGATCCAGCCGATCGGCACTCTTGCGACGGACGCTTTCGTGCAGGCGGTCAGCGTAGCGGCAGGCCTGCCGAAGGACATTCCGGCCGCTACGCGCTCGCGGCTGCCGTGGTATTCCCGCTCGGTCGATTCGACCTATCTGACCGGCAAGCGCGTCTTCATCTTCGGCGACGCCACCCACGCGATCGCGGCAGCCCATGTCTCAGCCCGCGAACTCGGCTTCACGGTGTGCGGTCTGGGCACGTACTCGCGCGAATTCGCCCGCGAGGTTCGCGCGACGGCAGCCGAGTACGGGCTCGAGGCGCTGATCTGCGACGACCATCTCGCCGTCGAGGACGCGATCCTCGCCGCGCAGCCGGAACTCGTGCTGGGCACACAGATGGAGCGCCATGTCGCGAAGCGGCTGCGGATCCCCTGCGCCGTCATCTCCGCCCCCGTTCACGTGCAGGACTTTCCTGCGCGCTACTCGCCCCAGATGGGCCATGAGGGCGCCAACGTCCTGTTCGATTCATGGGTCCATCCGCTGATGATGGGTCTGGAAGAACATCTGCTGCACATGTTCCGCGACGACTTCGAGTTCAACGATGCGGCGCAGCCCTCGCATATTTCGCATCCGGCCCCCGCGGCCGAAGCGATGCCGGTCGCGCCGAGCCTGATCGAGGTTGCGGCGCCCGTCTGGGCTGACGACGCCGAGCGTGAACTCAGGAAGATTCCTTTCTTCGTGCGGGGAAAGGCCCGCCGCAACACCGAGCAATTCGCTGCCGACAGGGGGCTTGCCACCATCACCATCGAGGCGCTTTACGATGCCAAGGCTCACTTCAGCCGGTAGGGCCGCGCCGGCCGGCGTGATCCCGATCAATTTCGTCATCGTGACGATGGACACGCATCTGGCGAGCGCCACCGAGCGGGCGCGGGCCGCGCTGATGCGCGAGATTCCGGGCCTCAGGATCACGCTTCACGCGGCGACCGAGTTCTCCGGCGACGAGGAGCAGCTGGCACGCTGCCGCGCCGACATCGTCAGCGCGAACATCGTGCTGTGCGCAATGCTGTTCCTGGAAAGCCATTTCACCGACATCCTTCCGGATCTGCTGGCACGCGCGAAGGACTGCGACGCGATCGTCAGCATCCTGTCCGACACCGCGGTGATGAAGCTGACACGCATCGGCCGCTTTCGCATGGACTCGCCCCAGGGCAGCGCCTTGAGCTTCCTGAAGCGCCTGAAGGGCAACGGCAAGGAACGCACCGCCAGCGCCGGTGCCCGGCAGATGACCATGCTGAAGCGCATCCCGCAGATCCTGCGCTTCATCCCCGGCACGGCGCAAGACGTTCGCGCCTATTTCCTCACCCTGCAGTACTGGCTGGCAGGCTCTGACGAGAACGTCGCCAACATGATCCGGGCGCTGATCGACCGCTATGCTGACGGAGAGCGCCGCTCCCTGCGCGGTTCGCTGAAGGTTGCCGCG
>JAEUMA010000322.1 GCA_016793565.1 Rhizobiaceae bacterium | reverse complement strand
GACCGCGCCGACGCGGCGGTCGCCATTTCGCGGCGGCCCGACAAGAAGACGTCGACCCTGCGCGGGCGCACGCAGATCAACCTCTTCTACGAAGCGTCGACGCGTACCCAGTCGTCCTTCGAGCTGGCCGGCAAGCGTCTCGGCGCCGACGTCATGAACATGTCCGTCGCCAGTTCGTCGGTGAAAAAGGGCGAGACCCTGATCGACACCGCCATGACGCTCAACGCCATGCGACCGGACATTCTCATCATCAGGCACGCGGCGGCCGGCGCGGCGGCGCTGCTGGCGCAGAAGGTCGGATGCTCGGTGGTGAACGCCGGCGACGGCGCCCACGAGCACCCCACGCAGGCGCTGCTCGACGCGCTGACCATCCGCCGCGCGAAAGGGCCGCTCTCCAAGCTCATCGTGGCCATCTGCGGCGACGTGCTGCATTCGCGCGTGGCGCGCTCCAACATCATCCTCTTGAATGCGCTGGGCGCGCAGGTTCGCGTCGTCGCTCCCTCGACGCTGCTTCCCTCCGGGATCGAGCGCATGGGCGCGATCGTGACGCGGTCGATGGCCGACGGGCTGAAGGACGCCGACGTGGTCATGATGCTGCGTCTCCAGCGCGAGCGCATGGCCGGCGCTTTCGTGCCCTCGGTACGCGAGTATTTCCGCTATTACGGGCTCGACGCCGAGAAGCTGAGGGCGGCCAAGCCCGACGCGCTGGTGATGCATCCCGGCCCGATGAATCGCGGCGTCGAGATCGCCTCCGCTATCGCCGACGGCCCGCAGAGCGTGATTCAGGAACAGGTGGAGATGGGGGTTGCCGTCCGCATGGCGGTGATGGAGGCACTGCTCGATCCGCGCCGGCCGGCGGGAGACGCGGCATGAGCGCGATGCTGTTTGCCAACGCGCGGGTGGTCGATCCCTCGCAGGGCATGGACGAGGTCGGCGGAGTGCTCTCCCGCGAAGGCCGGATCGTGGCCGCCGGCAGGGCCGCGCACAACCAGGGCGCGCCGGACGGTGCCGAGATCGTCGACTGCGGTGGCAGGGCGGTCGTTCCGGGCCTGGTCGACGGCCGCGTGTTCGTCGGCGAACCGGGCGCGGAGCATCGCGAGACAATCGCGTCGGCAAGCAGGGCGGCGGCAGCAGGTGGCGTCACCTCCTTCGTCATGATGCCGGACACGGACCCTGTCATAGATGACATCGCACTGGTCGAATTCGCCCTAAGGACGGCGCGCGACACCGCCGTCGTCAACGTCTTTCCGGCCGCCGCCATCACGCGCGGGCTCGCCGGCAGCGAGATGACCGAGTTCGGCCTGCTTCGGGAGGCGGGCGCGGTCGCCTTCACCGACGGCCGGCACACCATTTCCAATGCGCTCGTCATGCGGCGGGCGCTGACCTATGCCCGCGATTTCGGCGCCGTGATCGCCCATGAGACGGAGGATCACGACCTCGCCGCGTCGGGCGTCATGAACGAAGGGCTCTATGCGAGCTGGCTCGGACTGCCGGGCATTCCGCGCGAGGCCGAGCTGATACCGCTGGAGCGCGACCTTTCGCTCGCCCGGCTGACGCGGGGGCGCTACCACGCCGCCAAGATCTCGACGGCCATGGCTGCGAACGCGGTGGCGCGCGCCAAAAACGACGGGGCGGACGTGACCGCCGGCGTCGCCATCCATAACCTTGCGCTCAACGAGAACGACATCGGCGAGTACCGCACCTTTTTCCGCCTCGCGCCGCCGCTGCGCGCCGAGGAGGACCGGCTGGCGGTGATCGAGGCGCTGAAGGACGGCACGATCGACATCGTGGTTTCCTCGCACGACCCGCAGGATGTCGACACCAAGCGGCTGCCGTTTGCAGATGCGGCCGCCGGCGCTATCGGCCTGGAGACGCTGCTGGCCGTTGCCCTTCGTCTGTACCACAATGGCGATCTGACGCTGCTGCGCCTCATCGAGGTGCTTTCCACCGCGCCGGCCAGACTGTTCGGCCTGCCCGGAGGCACCCTTCGGTCGGGAGCACCGGCCGATCTCGCTGTCGTGGATCTCGACGCGCCGTGGATCGTCAGCGAGGGCGACATCATCTCGCGTTCGAAGAATACGTGCTTCGAGGGCGCTCGGCTGCAGGGCAAGGTCTTGCAAACGCTGGTGAGCGGCCGCACAGTCCACCGTGCTGCGGGTTGGGAGGGGAAGTGATGTCGGATCCGGCCGGCTGGAACCTGGCGCTTCCCTATGTCGTCGCGTTTCTCGCCTTCGGCTACCTGCTCGGCTCTATCCCCTTCGGCCTGCTGATCACCCGCTTCGCCGGGCTGGGCGATGTGCGCAATATCGGCTCGGGCAATATCGGCGCCACAAATGTACTGCGCACCGGCCGCAAGGGCCTGGCCGCTGCCACACTGCTTCTGGACGCGCTTAAAGGAACAGCGGCAGTACTGCTGGCCGGCCTGCATTCGCCCGAGGCGGCGATGGTCGCCGGGCTTGGCGCGTTCCTGGGCCATCTGTTTCCGGTGTGGCTGGGCTTCAAGGGCGGCAAGGGTGTCGCCACATATCTCGGCGTGCTCGCCGGCATCGCCTGGCCCGTGGGGCTGGGTTTCGCCGCCGCCTGGCTGGCGATCGCGTTTCTCACCCGCTATTCCTCGCTGGCCGCGCTGGTGGCGACGCTGTTCGTCCCGCTCGACTTCTTCTTCCTGGGCCAGAACCTGCTCGGCGTCATGTTCGCGGCGATGACGGCGATCGTCTTCTTCAAGCATCGCGCCAACATATCGCGCCTGCTCGCCGGCAAGGAATCGCGGATAGGAAGCAAGGGGTGAGCGGGCGTCCGGTCGAAAGCCGCCCGCGGCTGAGCGACCGGCAGCGACTTCACTGGCTGCGCCTGATCCGCACGCCCAATGTCGGCCCGGCGACGTTTCGCGATCTCGTCAACCGCTACGGTTCGGCGGAAGCCGCGCTGGAGATCCTGCCGGAACTGGTGATTTCGGGCGGAGGCGGCCGACCGCCTAGAATTCCGACCCTGAACGACGCCGAGCGCGAAATGAACGAGGCGGCGCGCTGCGGCGCGCGCTTCACCTGCATCGGCGATGGCGACTATCCGGCCATGCTGCGGCAGATGGACCATCCGCCGCCGGTCGTGGCCGTCAAGGGCGTGGCCGCCGTGTTCGATCTTCCAGCGGTGGCGATCGTCGGCGCGCGCAATGCCTCGCTTGCCGGGCTAAAGATGGCGCGCATGCTGGCGGCCGATCTCGGGCGCGAGGGTCTTGCCATCATTTCCGGCCTGGCGCGCGGCATCGACGCGGCTGCCCATGAGGGCGCGCTCGCGACCGGCACGGTCGGCGTCTTCGCCGGCGGGCTCGACCGGCCCTACCCGCCGGAAAACGTCGAGCTTGCGGCGCGCATCGCCGCCGGCGGCGGAGCGATCCTGTCGGAGATGCCCTTCGGGTGGGAGCCGCGCGCGCAGGATTTTCCGCGGCGCAACCGGCTGGTGGCCGGCCTTTCGCTGGGGCTGGTCGTGGTCGAGGCGGCCCAGCGTTCCGGATCGCTGATCAGCGCGCGGCTTGCAGGCGAGATGGGGCGGCTGGTGTTCGCCGTACCGGGCTCGCCGCTCGATCCTCGCGCGGCGGGCGCGAACGGCCTGCTGAAGGACGGTGCCATCCTGGTCACCGAGGCTGCGGACGTGTCGGCCGCCCTCGCCCCGTTGCTCGGTCATGGCCAAGCCGTCAGGCCCAAGCTGGAGGAGCCGCCGGACTTCACGGGCGCTCCGCCTCCCGGCGACAGCGACCGGGAACGCGTCATCGAGGCACTGGGCACCACGCCTGTCAGCGTCGACGAAATCATCCGCCACACTGGCCTTCACCCGGCGCAGGTCTTCATGGTGCTGCTGGAACTCGATCTCGCCGGCCGGCTCGAACGCCACTCAGGCGGCACTGTCTCTATCGTGTTCGCCTAGCCGCCCGCGGGAAAGGCGGGCCGGCCGGCGGCCGGCAGCGACATCCGTCGCCTCGATGCAGGCGAGTTCGATCAGGTAGGCGAGCATATCGTAGCGTCCGGCCTCGGCCATATTGCGCAACTGGCCGAGCATGGCCTGCATGTAGTCCAGCGCATCGGCGCTGCGGTCGGGCTGCTCGATCATGTTCGGCACGATACCTGGCCTTTCCCCGCTCCCGGCCAGCTTTCAGACCCGGCCGCGACAACGTTCCGGCCGCTATCGTCCACCCCGGAAACGGCGCGAGTTTCATTATCTATGATTGTGAAAGTTTTTCAATACACCTTATGATTGCATTTCGTTGTATCGCCGCCATTTTCGGCGGGCCCCCTTGACCGAATGCGAAAGCGCGGCCATGTGCTGGGCATCCCAAATGGCCGGCCGGGTAGTCCGCGGCCCAGAAAGACAGCCGACAGAAATGGACGTCGTCGTCGTCGAATCGCCCGCCAAGGCGAAAACGATCAACAAGTATCTCGGCCGGAACTACAAGGTTCTGGCTTCCTACGGCCACGTTCGCGACCTGCCCGCGAAAGACGGTTCGGTGCTGCCCGACCAGGATTTTGAAATGTCCTGGGCGGTCGACAGCCTGTCCGCCAAGCGGCTTACCGAAATCGCCAACGCCGTGCGCGGCGCCGACGGCCTGATCCTCGCCACCGACCCGGACCGCGAGGGTGAAGCCATTTCCTGGCACGTGCTGGAGGTGCTGAAGCAGAAGCGCGCGCTGAAGGACAAGCCGGTCAGCCGCGTCGTCTTCAACGCTATCACCAAGCAGTCGGTGCTGGACGCGATGGCGAACCCGCGCCAGATCGATGCGCCTCTGGTCGACGCCTATCTGGCGCGCCGCGCGCTCGACTATCTGGTCGGCTTCACCCTGTCGCCGGTACTGTGGCGCAAGCTTCCGGGCGCCCGCTCGGCAGGACGCGTGCAGTCGGTTGCGCTGCGGCTGGTCTGCGACCGCGAGGCAGAGATCGAGCGCTTCGTTCGCGAGGAATACTGGCAGATCGCCGCCATCCTGCGCACGCCGCGCAACGAGGCCTTCGAAGCCCGGCTGACCGCTTTCGAAGGTCGCAAGCTTCAGAAGCTGGACATCAAGAACGAGGCGCAGGCCGGCGACATCAGGACGATGCTCGAAGGCGCCACCTTCCGCGCGGTGTCGGTCGAGGCGAAGCCCACCAGGCGCAACCCTGCGCCGCCGTTCACCACCTCGACGCTGCAGCAGGCGGCCTCCTCGCGGCTCGGCTTCTCGGCCAACCGCACGATGCAGGTCGCGCAGCGCCTCTACGAAGGCGTCGACATCGGCGGCGAGACCACCGGCCTCATCACCTACATGCGAACCGACGGCGTCCAGATGGCGCCCGAAGCGATCGCATCTGCGCGCGATGCGATCACCCGCGAGTTCGGCGAAAAGTATCTGCCGGAAAAGCCGCGCTTCTACTCCACCAAGGCCAAGAACGCGCAGGAGGCCCACGAGGCCATCCGCCCGACGGATTTCTCGCGCACGCCGGCTTCGGTGCGGCAGTATGTCGACGCCGACCAGGCCCGGCTCTACGAACTAGTGTGGCAGCGGGCCATCGCCAGCCAAATGCCGGCCGCGGAGATCGAGCGCACCACGGTTGAGATCGAGGCTCGCAACGGCGCGCGCGAGGCCGGTCTGCGCGCGGTGGGATCGGTGATCCGCTTCGACGGCTTTATCGCGGCCTATACGGTGAACCGCGAGGAAGAGGAGGACGACGAGGAAAACCGGCGGCTTCCTGAAATCCGCGCAGACGAACGGCTGCAGAAGGAGGCGATCAACGCCACCCAGCACTCGACCGAGCCGCCGCCGCGCTATTCCGAGGCGTCTCTCATCAAGAAGATGGAGGAGCTGGGCATCGGCCGACCTTCCACCTATGCCGCAACGCTGAAGACGCTGGAAGAGCGCGATTACGTCACCATCGACAAGCGCAAGCTCATTCCGCAGTCCAAGGGACGGCTGGTCACGGCCTTCCTGGAGAGTTTCTTCGAGCGCTATGTCGAATACGACTTCACGGCGGCGCTGGAGGAAAAGCTCGACGAGATTTCCGACGGCAAGCTCGACTGGAAGCAGGTGCTGCGCGATTTCTGGAAGGATTTCTCCGGCGCGGTCGACGACATCAAGGAGTTGCGCGTTACCGAGGTGCTCGACGCGTTGAACGAGATGCTGGCGCCGCTGGTATTTCCCGAGCGCGAGGACGGGTCCAACCCGCGCATCTGCCCGAAATGCGGCAATGGCTCGCTGTCGCTCAAGCTTGGCAAGTACGGCGCCTTTGTCGGCTGCTCGAACTATCCCGAATGCGGCTACACGCGCCAGCTCGGCGAGGCAGCCAACGGCAATGGCGAGGAAGGCGGCGCCGACGGTGGCACCAAGGTGCTGGGCACCGATCCCTACACCAACGAGGAAATCACGCTTCGCAGCGGCCGGTTCGGCCCCTACGTGCAGCGTGGCGACGGCAAGGATGCCAAGCGCTCCAGTCTGCCCAAGGGCTGGACGGCCGACCAGATGGATCACGAGAAGGCGCTGGCTCTGTTGTCGCTGCCGCGCGACGTCGGCAAACATCCGGAGACCGGCAAGATGATCTCGGCCGGCATCGGCCGCTATGGCCCGTTCCTTCTTCACGATGGCGGCTACGCCAATCTCGAAAGCGTCGAGGACGTCTTCACCGTCGGCCTCAACCGGGCGGTCTCCGTCATCGCCGAGAAGGCCGCCAAGGGCCGCGGCGCCAGAGGCGGCGGAACGCCGGCGGCGCTGAAGGATCTCGGCGCGCATCCGGACGGCGGCGGCAACGTCACCGTGCGCGACGGCCGCTATGGGCCCTACGTCAATTTCGGCAAGCTCAATGCGACCCTGCCCAAGGGCAAGGAGCCCGCGGCGGTGACGATGGAGGAGGCCCTCGCGCTGCTCGCCGAACGCGCGGCCAAGGGCGGCGGCGGAGCCGCCCGGCGAAGCAAACCGGCAGCCGGCGGCAAGGCGGCGCCAAAGAAGACCACCGCCAAGGCCGCTGACAAGAAGAAGGCTTGATACGAATTGGCTCGTCGAATCTCCGGAACCCGCCATAAGCCCGCACCTGCGGGCCGGACAGCGGGTTCCGGTGACGTGGCCGACTTCAGGCCGTCACGCGACGACATCCTGCTCTATATATCCGAAAACCCGGATGCGTCCGGAAAGCGCGAGCTTGCGCGCGCCTTCGGCCTGAAGGGCGGCGACCGTGTCTGGCTGAAGGACACGCTGCGCGAAATGCAGGACGAGGGCCTGCTGTCGGGCTCGCGCAAGCGCCTCAACCGTACCGGCGACCTGCCGCCCGTGGCGATGCTCGACGTCTTCGGACGCGACGGCGACGGCGGCCTGCTGGCGCGCCCGTCGGAAAGTGGCGAGACGGACGCGGTCACGGTGCGCATTCGCGTGCCACGCGGCGACAAAGCCCCTGCCCCCGGCATCGGCGACCGGGTGCTGGCCAAGATCTTCCGCTCCAAGGAGGAGGACGGCCCGGCCTACACGGCGCGTATCATCAAGCTGATCGACCGCCGCCGCGACGCGGTGCTCGGCGTCTTCCGCACGCTCGCGGACGGCACGTTCCGCATCGAGCCGACCGAGCGGCGGCAGGCCGAGCTGGTGGTGGACGCGGAATACCGCAACGGGGCCAAGGATGGAGACCTCGTCGAGGTCGAGCCCGTCCGGATCGGACGCTACGGCCTGCCGCGCGCCAAGGTGATCAACGTCGTCGGTTCCCTGACCAGCGAGAAGGCGGTCTCGATGATCGCCATCCACGCGCACGGGATACCGCACATCTTCCCGGCGGACGTGATCGCCGAGGCGGAGGCGATGAAACCTGCGACGATGGCGGGACGGGAGGACTGGCGCGCCCTGCCGCTCGTCACCATCGACCCGGCCGACGCCAAGGACCATGACGACGCCGTCCACGCCGAGCCGGATCCCGATCCCGCCAATCCCGGCGGCATGATCGTAACGGTGGCCATCGCCGACGTCGCCGCCTATGTGCGGCCGGGCTCCGCGCTCGATCGCGAGGCCCTGAAGCGCGGCAATTCGGTCTATTTCCCCGACCGCGTCGTGCCGATGCTGCCGGAGCGGATTTCCAACGACCTGTGTTCCCTGCGCGAGGGCGAGGACCGCCCGGCGCTGGCCGTGCGGATGAGGTTCGCCGCGGACGGACGCAAGATCCGCCACGACTTCCACCGCGTGATGATGCGATCCATTGCCAAGCTGGCCTATCCGCAGGCGCAGGCGGCGATCGACGGCCGGCCCGACGACAAGACCGGCCCGCTGCTGGACACGGTCCTGCGGCCGCTCTGGGACGGCTACGCCGTGCTGAAGCGCGGCCGCGACCAGCGTCAGCCGCTGGAACTCGACCTGCCCGAGCGCAAGATCCTGCTCAAGCCGGACGGAACCGTCGACCGCGTCACCGTGCCGGAGAGGCTCGACGCGCACCGGCTGATCGAGGAGTACATGATCCAGGCCAATGTCGCGGCGGCCGAGACGCTGGAGGGCAAGCGCCAGAAGCTGATCTACCGGCGGCACGACGCGCCGTCGCTCGCCAAGCAGGAATCGCTGCGCGAATTCCTGCAGACGGTCGGCCTGTCGCTCGCCCGCGGCGCGCAGATGAAGCCCAGCCAGTTCAACGCCATCCTCGAGCGGGTGCGCGGTTCGGACAACGATCAGCTCGTCAACGAGGTGGTGCTGCGCTCGCAGAGCCTGGCGGAATACTCGCCCGACAACATCGGCCATTTCGGCCTCAATCTGCGCCGCTACGCGCATTTCACCTCGCCGATCCGGCGGTATGCCGACCTGATCGTCCACAGGGCCCTGATCGGCGCGCTGGGGCTGGGCGAAGGCGCAATCACCGGCGGGGAGGAAGATCGCCTGGAAGAGATCGCGGCGCTGATTTCGGCCTCGGAACGCCGCGCGATGGCGGCGGAGCGCGAGACCGTAGACCGGCTCATCGCCGGCTATCTCGCCGAGCGCGTGGACGAGGTTTTCGACGCGCGCATTTCCGGCGTCACCAAATCGGGACTATTTGTCCAATTGCCGCAGTTCGGCGCGGATGGCTTTATCCCGGTGTCATCCCTCGGGAGCGACTACTATATCTACGACGAAACCGCCCGTGCCCTATTCGGGGAACGCACGCGCAAGGGCTATCAGCTCGCCGACCCGGTGGAAGTGAGGCTGGTCGAAGTCGCGCCGCTGGCCGGGGCCATGCGCTTCGAGATGATCAGCGAACCGAAGCCACTGTCGGGGTCGACGCGATCCTTCCACAAGGACAAGCGGCGGCAGGCACAGACACGGGCGGCGGCGAAGGGCCGCGGACGCGGCAGGAGACCGTGATGGAACAGATCGTTTTGGGCAACAGCAGCAGGCCGGCGCGCTCGGTATGGACTGCGATGAAGCGGGGCGCGCTCGGCCGTTGCCCGCATTGCGGCGAGGGCAAGCTGTTCAAATCCTTCGTCAAGACGGTGGACGCCTGCTCGGTCTGCGGCGAGGAGATCCATCACCACCGCGCCGATGACCTGCCGGCTTATCTTGTAGTGGTGATTGTCGGCCATATCGTCGTCGGCGCCTTCATGGGCGTCGAGGCGACGAGCACGCTGTCGACCTGGCAGCATCTCGCGCTGTGGGTGCCGCTGACGATCATCCTAGCACTTGCGATGCTTCAGCCGGTGAAGGGCGCTGTTGTCGGACTGCAATGGGCCCTGTACATGCACGGCTTCGGCGGCGAGGCAGACACGGTCGAGTCTCACCCCGAAGCCTGAGGCGTAGAGGGGACGGTCGATGGACGGCATGAAGCGCGCGGAAGTCGACCGCATCGAAGCCTATGCTATGGCGCCGGTCAAAATCCCGATGCGGCCGCGCGATGCCGGCACGCTTCTGGTTCTCGACCGCAGCGGCTCTAAGGTGCGCGTGCTGATGGGCAAGCGGCACGTCAGGCATGCCTTCATGCCCGGCAAGATGGTGTTCCCCGGCGGCCGCACTGATCCGACCGACGGCCGCATCAGGCTGACCCAGCCGCTGACAGCCGTGGCGCTTGAGAAGCTTACGCTGGGTGGCTCCAGGGTCACGCCAGCCCGCGCACGGGCGATCGCTTTGTCGGCGCTGAGGGAGGCTTATGAGGAGACAGGCCTGCTGATCGGCCGCAAGAGCGCGTTTCGCTCCAGCCGTCCCGAATGGCAGGGCTTTGCCGAACGCGGGCTGGAGCCCGCCCCCGACCGCCTGCGTTTCATTGCGCGCGCGGTGACGCCTCCCGGCCGCGTGCGGCGTTTCGACACGCGCTTTTTCGCAGCCTGGCGCGACGACGTGGCGCTGGAGCTTCCC
>JAEUMA010000313.1 GCA_016793565.1 Rhizobiaceae bacterium | reverse complement strand
ATCGTCGAACACCGCCTCGATGACCAGATCGGCATCGGCGACCGCATCCAGCCGATCCGCCACCCTGAGCCGCGCCATCCGCGACGCCTTGCCGGCTTCGTCCAGCCGCCCGGAGGCGATGGCGCGGTCGTAGAGCGCGGCGATGCGGTCCCGTCCAGCCGCCGCCCGCTCGGCCGTCTGCTCGACGCAGATCACCTGATAGCCGGCGTCGAGCGCGCAGACCGCGATGCCCGACCCCATCAATCCGGCCCCTATGACGGCGACGGTACGCACGCTGCGCGGTTCAGCCCCCTCGATCCCGCGAACCTTCGCGGCGGCGCGCTCGGCGAAGAAGACATGGCGCAGCGCCTTGGCCTGGTCCGAGCCGCGCAGCCGCAAGAACGTCGCGCGCTCCTCGATAAGGGCTTCGGCGAACGGAAGTTCGGCTGCGGATCGGACAAGCCGGATCGCCTCGGCCGGCGCGGCCTGGCCACGCGACCGGGCCAGCGCCTTCGCTGCGGCGGAGTCGACAACCGCTGCGTCGAAAGCCGGCACCCGCAGTTCTCCGCTGCGCCGGGGTGGTGCGCCGGCGAGCCGCCCCGCCTCTTTCCTGGCAGTGTCCAGCAGGTCGCCCTGGACGACGGTATCGACGATGCCGAGCCTGTGCGCCTCGGCGGCATTCACGATGCGGCCCGTCGCGATCATCTCGACAGCCGCCGCCATTCCGGTCAGGCGCGGCAGCCGCTGCGTCCCGCCCGCGCCCGGGATAATGCCGAGCTTTACCTCGGGCAGGCCCAGCTTCGCCTCGGCCGAAGCGAGGCGAACATGACATGCGAGAGCGATTTCGCAGCCGCCGCCGAGGGCTACGCCGTTGATGGCGGCCACGACCGGCTTCTCGCTGCCCTCCATGAGGGCCAGCACCTCCGGCAACGCCGGCTCTACGACGGGCGTGTCGAATTCGCGGATGTCGGCCCCGCCGACGAAGGCGCGTCCGGCGCCGGTCACCACCACTCCCCGCACGCTGTCCTCGTCAGACGCATGGTGAATTGCCGCCAGCAGGCCCTTGCGGACGGCGGTGGAAGCGGCGTTGACCGGGGGATTGTCGATGACGACGACAAGCACGCCGTCTTCCAGCCGGCCCGAGACACAGTCGGAGAAGGCGACGGCCGGGCTGCCGGAGGGAAGCGGCGTCGCCATCAATCCGGTACCACCGCCAGAGCCTGGATCTCCACCTTGGCGCGGTCTTCCACCAGCGCGGTCACCTGCACGGCGGCCATGGCCGGAAAATGCCGGCCGATCACCGCGCGGTACGCTTCGCCGATGCCCTTCAGATTGGCCAGATATTCGGCCTTGTCCGTGAAGTACCAGGTCATCGAGGTGAGATGTTGCGGCCCTGCGCCAGCTTCGGCCAGAATCGCCACCACGTTTTCCAGCGTCTGCCGCACCTGCCCGACGAGTTCGTCAGTCTCGAACTGGCATTGCGCGTTCCATCCGATCTGGCCGCCGACAAAGATCATGGTTCCGCGCGCGGCCACCCCGTTGGCGTAGCCGACCGGCTTGGTCCAGCCCTCAGGCTGAAGGATCGTGTGCACTCGGACCTCCTCGGAAAAATACTCGTTGCAAAACGGAAGTGGCGCGCCGCTAAAGCTCGGTGCGCACTTTCCAGAGTTCGGGAAACAACTCAACCTCCAGCATCTTGCGGAGATAGGATATGCCTGCGGTACCGCCGGTCCCACGTTTCAGGCCGATGATGCGCTCGACCGTGGTGACGTGATTGAACCGCCAGCGGCGGAAGTAGTCTTCGAAATCCACAAGCTTCTCCGCCAGTTCGTAGAGCGCCCAGTGGCTGTCGGGAGCCTGGTAGACCTCCCGCCAGGCGGAAAGCACCATGGGGTTCTCGGCGCGGGTCTCGCGCCATTGCACTCGCTGTGCCTCTTCGCCGATATCGAAGCCGTTGCGCACGAGGAGCCGCAGCGCCGCGTCGTAGAGGCTGGGGCCGGCCAGAATCTCCTCCATCCGCGCCAAGATTTCCGGCCGGTGGGCATGCGGCCGGAGCATCGCCAGGTTGCGGTTGCCGGCCAGGAACTCGATCGCCCGGTACTGCCAGGACTGGAAGCCCGAGGACTGGCCGAGCGCGTCGCGGAATTCCGTGTATTCGCTGGGCGTCATCGTACGCAGCACGTCCCAGGCGCCGGTCAACTGGTCGAAGATGCGCGCCACGCGCGTCAGCATCTTGAAGGCCTGCCGCAAGCGGTCCTCTTCGATCGCCGCGATGGCCGAGCGGATCTCGTGGATCGCCAGCTTCATCCACAGTTCGGAGGTCTGGTGCTGGATGATGAAGAGCAGTTCGTCATGCGCCTGCGAAAGCGGCTCCTGCGCGTCGAGCACGCGTTCCAGGTGCAAATAGTCCCCATAGGACATGCGTCCGGCGAACGACATCTGTGCGCCTTCGCGCCCGGGATCGTATGGAGGGGCGGCGGTCACGTGACGAGCGCCTTGCGGCGGTAGGCCGGCGTGTCCCAAAGCCGGTTGGCCATGATGTCGGCGAGGATGTCGACGGCTGCGCGCACCTCGGCCTCACCGATATAGAGCGGCGTGAAGCCGAAGCGGATGGCGTCGGGCGCGCGAAAATCGCCGATCACGCCCCGGGCGATCAAGGCTTGCATGATCGCGTAGCCTTCCGGATGTCGGAACGATACCTGGCTGCCGCGCCGGTCGCGGTCGCGCGTGGTGGCAAGGATCAGGTCCGGACAGCGCGCCTCGACCAGCGCTATGAACAGGTCGGAGAGCTCCAGCGACGCACGCCGCAGATCGGTCATGTCGACGCCGTCCCATGCCTCCAGCGCCGCGTCGAGCGCCGCGAGAGCGATTACCGGCGGCGTGCCGACACGCATGCGCTCGATGCCGCGGCCGGGACGGTAGTCGAGGTCGAACGCGAACGGCGCCTCATGCCCCATCCAGCCAGACAGTACCGGACGGGCCGCCTCGGCGTGACGGGGCGCGACATAGATGAAGGCCGGCGCGCCGGGACCCCCGTTCAGGTATTTGTAGGTGCAGCCGACGGCGAAGTCGGCGTCGGCGCTAGAGAGGTCGACGGGTAGCGCTCCCGCAGAATGCGCCAGATCCCACACGGTCAGCGCGCCGGCGGCGTGCGCCCTGGCCGTCAGCGCCTTCATGTCGTGCAGGCGGCCGGTGCGGTAATCGACCTCCGTCAGCATCAGCGCAGCGACGCTCTCGTCAATCGCGCCTTCCACGTCTTCGGGCTCTACGACCTTGAGCGAAAGACCCCGGCCGAGCGCGTCGACCAGGCCCTGCGCCATATAGAGGTCGGATGGGAAGTTGCCGCTGTCGGAAAGCACGACCTTGCGGTCGGGATTGAGGTCCAGCGCGGCGGCCAGCGCCTGAAATACCTTGATCGACAGCGTGTCGCCCATGACCACGGTGCCTTCCGCCGCGCCGATCAGGCGGGCGATGCGGTCGCCGATACGGCGCGGCTGCACCATCCAGCCGGCGACGTTCCAGCCGCGGATCAGATGCTCGCCCCATTCGTCGGCGAGCATTTCGGCGACGCGCGCCTTAGCCGCCAGCGGCAGCGGTCCGAGCGAATTGCCGTCGAGATAGATGACGCCCTTGGGGATGTGGAACAGGGCCTTCGTTCGTGCGAAGTCGGTCATCACCGTTCCTTCAGCCGGAAGCGCTGGATCTTGCCGGTCTGGGTCTTGGGCAATGCCGGAACGAACTTGATCGAGCGCGGATATTTGTAGGGCGCGATGACCTTCTTGACGTGGTCCTGCAGCCGCTTGACCGTGTCGGCGTCCGCCAGCACCTCGGCGGCCAGAACCACATGCGCCTCCACGATCTGCCCGCGCTCCTCGTCTGGAACGCCGATGACGGCGCATTCCAGAACCTCGGTATGGGCGAGCAGCGCCGCCTCCACCTCAGGACCAGCGATGTTGTAGCCGGATGAGATGATCATGTCGTCGGACCGGGCGGCGAAGTGGAAGAAGCCCGCATCGTCTTGGAGGAAGGAATCGCCGGTAAGGTTCCAGCCGTCGCGCACATAGTCCTTCTGGCGCGCATCGGCGAGGTAGCGGCACCCTGTCGGGCCGCGCACCGCGAGCCGCCCGACGCTGTTGCGCGGCAATTCCTGCATGTCTTCCCCGACGATCCTTGCCTCGTAGCCGGTCACCGGCCGGCCAGTCGTAGCCGGTGCCATGTCTTCCAGCCGGTTGGAAATGAAGATGTGCAGCATTTCGGTGGCGCCGATGCCGTCGAGGATTGGCTTGCCGGTCTTGCGCATCCATTCCTCGAACACCGGCGCGGGCAGCGTTTCGCCGGCCGAAACCGCAATCCGCAGCGAGGACAGGTCGACCGAGCCCTCGTCCAGCGCCTTGAGCATGGCGCGATAGGCCGTCGGCGCGGTGAAGGAGATCGTCGCCTTGTAGGTCTCGATGATGTCGATCATGCTGGCTGGGGAGGCGTTCTCCAGCAGCGTCGCCGCCGCGCCGAAACGCAGCGGGAATATCGCCAGTCCGCCAAGCCCGAAGGTGAAGGCGAGCGGTGGCGAGCCGACGAAGACGTCGTCCGGCCCGACGGCGAGCACTTCCCTGGCATAGCCGTCCGCGATCATCAGCAGGTCGCGATGGAAGTGCATCGTCGCCTTCGGCACGCCGGTGGTACCGGAAGTGAAACCGAGCAGGGCGACGTCGTCGCGGCCGGTTCGCACGGCCTCGAAGCGCACCGGCTTCCTGAGTGCGATACGGTCGAGTTCGGCATCGTGGTTGGCAGTGCCGTCGAATCCCACCACCTGGCGCAGGAACCGGCTGTCCTTGGCGCAGGCGACGATCTCGTCCATCAGCCGCGTGTCGCACAGCGCCAGCGTAATCTCCGCCTTGTCGACGATCTGCGCGAGTTCGCCGGCGCGCAGCATCGGCATGGTGTTGACCACAACCGCGCCAGCCTTGGTAGCCGCCAGCCAGCACGCCACCATGGCCGGATTGTTCGCCGAGCGGATCAGGATACGGTTGCCCGGCTTGACGCCGTAGCTCTCGACCAGAGCGTGCGCCAGGCGATTGGTCCAGTCGGACAGCTCCTTGTAGGTGCGCTGGCGGCCGTTGCCGATCAGCGCCGTGTGGTCGCCGAAGCCTCGCTCGACCAGCCGGTCGGTGAGCTCCACGGCCGCGTTGAGCCATTCCGGATAGTCGAAGCCGTCAAGCAGGAAACGCGGCCACTGCTCCGGTGGCGGCAGATTGTCCCGCGTGAAGGTGTCGACGTGGGCGGACGGTCCCAGCATCTCAGGCGTTCGCTTCTTCCGGGAGGAAGTCCACGTCGTGCTCCGCCGAGAGCTTTACGATTGTTGGGATATCGGTCTTGTCGTGCAGTTCCTCGAACAGTTCCTTGAGCCTTCCGGCAGGCGAAACCCAGAACAGGGCCCGGCAGGGCTTGTCCGACTTGTTGAAATAGCCATGCGGGATGCCGCGCGGCATGCGCACCAGATCCCCGGCCTTGGCGCTGGTCCAGACACCGTCGAGCTTAAGCGCCAACTCGCCTTCCTGCACCAGGATGAACTCGTCCTGGTCGGGATGGATGTGGACGGGAACGAACTGGCCCGGAGCGCTGTTGGTTTCGAAGGCGAAGGTCGATTCGCAGACCGCCTTGGGAAAATAGGTCTGGCCGAGGATGTTCCACTTCACGCCGCCGAAGCCGCTGCCGTTGGCGGTCACGCCCTTGTCGAGTTGCTTGGTCATGGATTCGTTCCCTTCTTATGTTGAGCCGTTTCTGCCAGAACCTGCCGCGCGATGACCACCTTTTGCACATCCGACGCACCTTCGTAGATGCGTAGCGCGCGGATCTCCCGATACAGGCTTTCGACGATGTGGCCTTTGCGCACGCCGTCTCCCCCATGGAGCTGCACCGCCTTGTCGATCACCTCCTGCGCCTTGTCGGTGGCGAACAGCTTCGCCATTGCCGCTTCGCGCGTGACACGTGCGGCGCCGGCATCCTTGGTCCAGGCCGCACGATAGACCAGCAGCGCCGCCGCATCCACGTCCAGCGCCATGTCGGCCAAATGACCCTGCACCATCTGGAGGTCGGCCAGCGGCGCGCCGAACAACTGGCGCTCCGCGGCGCGCGCCAGGCTTTCGTCGAGCGCCCGCCGGGCAAAGCCCAGCGCCGCGGCCCCGACGGTGGAGCGGAACACGTCGAGCACGGACATGGCGATGCGGAAGCCGTCTCCCGGCCTGCCGATCAGCGCGGAGGCCGGCATGCGAACGTCCTCGAAGGCGAGGCGCGCGAGCGGATGCGGTGCGATGACCTCCAGCCGTTCCACAGCCTTCAAGCCGGGGGCATCGGCGGGCACCAGGAAGGCTGACAGGCCCTTGGCGCCCGGCGCTTCTCCGGTGCGGGCAAAGACGACGTAGAGATCGGCGATGCCGCCGTTCGAGATCCACGTCTTCTCACCGGACAGCACGTAGGCATCGCCGTCGCGGACGGCCGCCATGTCCATATTGGCGACGTCCGAGCCCGAACGCGGCTCCGACAAGGCGAAGGCCGAGATCGCCTTGCCGGCGCGGGTCCGCTCCAGCCAGCGCCGCTGCTGGGGCGTACCGAACAGGCTGAGCGCGCCGGTGCCCAGGCCCTGCATGGCGAAGGCGAAGTCGGCCAGCCCGTCATGGCGCGCCAGCGTTTCGCGCGTCAGGCAGAGCGTGCGCACGTCCAGCGGCGCGGGATCGGCGGGATCGACGGCAGTGGACAGTAGCCAGCCGTCGCGTCCGAGCATGGCGACCAGCTCGCGGCAGGCGGCGTCGACGTCGCCATGCGCGACCGGAAGGTTCTGCGCGCACCACGTCTCGAGCCGTTCGGCGTAGGCGCGGTGGCGGTCGTCGAAGAATGGCCAGGAGAGGAAGGACCGGTCAGGCATCAATTCCCCTCGAACACCGGTTTCTGCTTGGCCACGAAGGCATGATAGGCGCGCTCGAAATCCTTCGTCTGCATGCAGATCGCCTGCGCCTGTGCCTCCGCCTCGATCGCCTGTTCCAGCCCCATCGACCATTCGTGATTGAGCTGGGTCTTGGTGATGCCATGCGCGAAGGTCGGGCCGGCGACGATGCGCGCGGCGATCTCCAGCGCATCCGCCTCCAGGGCTTCCGCGTCCACCAGCCGGTTGTAGAAGCCCCAGCGTTCGCCCTCGGGGGCCGTCATGGTTCGGCCCGTATAGAGCAGTTCGGCCGCGCGGCCCTGGCCGATGATGCGCGGCAGGATCGCGCAAGCGCCCATGTCGCAGCCGGCCAGCCCCACGCGCGTGAACAGGAAGGCGGTCTTGGCTTCCGGCGTGGCAATGCGGATGTCGGCGGACATCGCAAGGATGGCGCCCGCGCCGACCGCTACCCCATCCACCGCCGCGATGATGGGCTTGCCGCAGCCGATCATCGCCTTGACGACGTCGCCGGTCATGCGGGTGAAGGCGAGCAGTTCCTTCATGTCCATCTTCACCAGCGGGCCGATGATGTCGTGCACATCGCCGCCCGAGCAGAAATTGCCACCATTGGGCAGCAGAACCACCGCATCGACATCGTCGGCATAGGCGAGGTCGCGGAAGGTGTCGCGCAGTTCCGCGTAGGAATCGAAGGTCAGCGGGTTTTTGCGGTCCGGCCTGTCGAGCCGCAGCTGTGCGACCTTGCCCTCGACCTTCCAGAGGAAGTGCTGCGGCCTCAGACCCGCTAGGCTTCTAGGCTTCAATGATGACCCTCCCAATTGCTGCGGAACGCTTTGAGCATCGCCGCGAGGCTTTTTGCTTCGTCGTCGCTCACACCTGCCAGCAATTCGCCGATCCAGTTCTCGTGCGCCGCCGCCATTTTCTCGAACAGCGCGACGCCGGCCGGCGTCAGGCTTACCATCGAGGTTCGACGGTCGCCGTTCCGGCGCGCCCGCGTGACGAAGCCCTCCGAGACCAGCCACTCGACGATGCCCGTGACATTGCCGTTGGAGACCAGGAGAAAGCTCGACAGGTCGCTCATCAGCATCCCGTCCGGTTGACGGTAGAGCGCGGCCATGACGTCGAAGCGGGGCAGGGTGGTGCCGAACTCCTTCTTCAGGCGATCGCGCAGTTCTGCTTCGATGGTGCGCGAGGCTCGCAGCAGACGGATCCACAGACGCAGCCGGTCTTTGGCGATGCCGGGCGCGGAGAGCGGCGCGCTCACCATGTTTCGCCTCCCGAGACCGACACGGTCTGCCCGGTAATCGAGCCGGAACGGGCGTCGCAGAGCCAGAGCACCGCGCTGGCGACCTCGTCGGGCTGCACGATCCGGCCCTGCGGATTTGTGGCGGCCAGGCTGGCGCGCGCCTCCTCTTCCGTACGGCCTGTCTTCTTGACGATGCGGGCAATGGATTCTTCCAGCATCTCCGTCTCGACGAAGCCGGGACAGATGGCATTGACGGTCACGGCGGTTTTGGCGTTCTCAGCGGCGAGCGCGCGCATCAGCCCGACGACGCCGTGCTTGGCGGCGACGTAAGGCGCGACATAGGCATAGCCCTTCAGGCCGGCAGTCGAAGCGATGAAGACGATACGGCCTGCCTTGCGCGCCGCCATGCCCGCCAGCGCCGGCTTTACCGTCAGGAATGCGCCGGTGAGGTTGACGTCGAGGGTGCGCTGCCAATCGGATAGGGCGGTGCGGCTGGCCGGCGCGCTGCCGGACATTCCGGCATTGGCCACCACGATCTCGATGGGGCCGCGCGCGGCCTCGGCGGCGCCATAGAGAGCCTGCATCGACGCTTCGTCGGTGACGTCGGCGGCGATAGCGGCGATGCGCTCGTTCTCCGCTGCCACGGCGGCAAGCGAGCCTTCGCGCCGGCCGCATATGGTGACGGTAACGCCGGCC
>JAEUMA010000306.1 GCA_016793565.1 Rhizobiaceae bacterium | reverse complement strand
GGCCGCGGCTTACGCGATCTGGCACGGGCCGGAAGGGCTACAGGCCATCGCCGCGCGCGTCCACGGGCTGGCGAGCCGGCTCGCCGCCGGATTGCGCGGCGCGGGCGTGGCGCTTGTCGGCGAACAGCGCTTCGACACCGTCAGCGTCGACGTTCCGGGTGATGCGGACCGCATCGCCGGCCTCGCCGAAAACGACGGCCGCCTGCTGCGCCGGATCGGCCGGGACAGGCTCGGCATCAGCTTCGACGAGACCTCGACCGAGGCGGACCTCGCGGCCATAGCGTCGCTGTTTGGCGCCAAGGCGCCGGTAGAGGCGCCTGCTGCGTTGCCCGGCAGGCAGCGCGCCACGGACTCCTTCCTGTCGCAGCCCGTCTTTCACGAAAACCGTTCCGAGACGGAGATGATGCGCCTGCTGCGGCGGCTGGCCGACAAGGATCTGGCGTTGGACCGCACGATGATCCCGCTCGGATCCTGCACCATGAAGCTCAATGCCGCCGCCGAGATGATGCCGGTCAGCTGGCCGGCGATCGGTTCGCTGCATCCCTTCGCGCCGCCCCATCACGCCGCCGGCTACCACGCCATGACGGCGGGCCTCGAAGGCTGGCTAGCCGAGATCACCGGCTTCGACGCCGTCTCGCTACAGCCCAACGCCGGCAGCCAGGGCGAGTTCGCCGGCCTGCTGGCCATCGCCCGCTATCACGCCGCGCGCGGCGACGGCGACCGCCGTGTGTGCCTGATACCGTCGTCGGCCCACGGCACCAACCCAGCCAGCGCCAGCATGGCGGGCATGGATGTCGTGGTGGTGAAATGCACCGAGGCCGGCGACATCGACGTGGACGACCTCAAGGCCAAGGCCGCGCAGCATGCGCAGCATCTGGCTGCGCTGATGATCACCTACCCGTCCACGCACGGCGTTTTTGAGGAAGGCGTGCGCGACATCTGCGCGCTGATCCACGCGCATGGCGGCCAGGTCTATCTCGACGGAGCCAACCTCAACGCGCTGGTCGGGCTGGCGCGGCCGGGCGACATCGGGGCGGACGTCTGCCACATGAACCTGCACAAGACTTTTTGCATCCCGCATGGCGGCGGCGGCCCCGGTGTCGGGCCGATCGGCGTCAAGGCGCATCTGAAGCCCTATCTGCCGGGCCATGTCGAGATGGGATCGGGCCAGGCGGTGGCCGCGGCTCCCTTCGGCAGCGCGTCGATCCTCCCCATAACCTGGATGTACATCCGCATGATGGGCGCGGCCGGCCTGAAGCGGGCGACGGAAATGGCCATTCTCAACGCCAACTACGTAGCCAACCGGCTGTCTTCGCACTTCCCGGTGCTTTACAGCGGCCGCAACGGCCGTGTGGCGCACGAATGCATCCTCGATACGCGCGTGATCAAGGATGCGTCGGGCGTCAGCGTCGAAGACATAGCCAAGCGCCTGATCGACTACGGCTTCCACGCTCCGACTATGTCGTGGCCGGTGGCCGGCACGTTGATGGTAGAGCCGACCGAGTCCGAGCCCAAGCGCGAGCTGGACCGCTTCTGCGAGGCCATGATCGGCATAGCGCGCGAGGCGGCGCGCGTGGCCGACGGCACGTGGCCGAAGGACGACAATCCCCTCGTCAACGCCCCGCATACCGCTACGGAGGCGCTGGCCGGCGATTGGCCGCATCCCTATTCGCGCGCGGAGGCGGCCTTTCCGGCCGGGGAGACGCAGGCGGTGGCGAAGTACTGGTCGCCCGTGTCGCGCATCGACAATGTCGCCGGCGACCGCAACCTGGTATGTTCGTGTCCGCCGCTTTCGGAATATCGCGGGGCGGCGGAATAGGCGGACTGCCTGCTACGATCCTGGAGCGTTTCCTGTGACGCAAAGTTCACAGGAAATGCTCTAACCAGTCCCAAAGCCGCGAGTAGCCCCAGAACACCACCGTCGCCGATCGCCAGCCGATCCAGGCGAAGGCGGCAATCGTCAGAAGCGACCGCACGATGCTCGTCGGCCGCTTTTGTCGCAAAAGGTTGCGCGCGTTGACCCAGGCGGCCAGCCAGAAGGCCAGGCCCGCGTGAGCCATCGCCACGGCGCCCAGGCTCATCGCCCTGCCGAACCGGCCTGGCCACGGGCCCCACCCTCCCGGTGTGAAGCACCAGGCTAGCCCCGCGAGCACGGCGATCACGACCACCAGCCCTATTCCGCGCGCTATTCTCGCCGGCAGCGAACCGTCCAGCCGATTGTCGTCGGTCCGGTCCGAATCGTACCAGCGCGCTTCGACATGGCTGCGGTCGGTGAACAGCTTCCCCGGATCCGAGAACAATCCCCGCAGCCGCGTCGATGAAAACCGCAGCGACCGCTTGCGAAAGCGGCGGCCGGACGTCAGCGCGGGATACCAGACGGCGGCGAAGCGGCCCTCGCGCTTCAGCGCCAGCGCGAAGGCGTTGTCCTCGCCCCAATACATGCTGCCGTCGAACCCGCCCGTCGCCTCGAACGCCTCGCGCGTGCAGAACATGCACTGACCGCTGGCGAAGCCGGTCAGCACGCCGCCCACGGTCAACATCGCGTTGATGATGCGATCGTGAAGCGGAACGACCTCGCCGGGGAGCATGAATGTGGCGGCCCCGCCTCCGACCGCTCCGCCTTCCATCGCCCGCAGCGCCATGCCGATCGTGCGCGCGTTGACGTGCGTATCGGCGTCCACGAAGAAGATGTACCGCCCCCTGGACGAACGCGCACCGGCATTGCGGGTCGCGGCTATGTTGCGGTGGGCGACAGGCTCGACCCGGGCGCCGTGCGCGGCGGCGATCTCCGCCGTGCGGTCTATCGAGGCGTCGTCCACCACCACCATCTCGTACGGGCGGCCGATCGCGCGCGCCGCACGCTCGATGGCCGCGAGCGTGTCGCCCAGCACCGCCTCTTCGTTGTGTGCGGGCACAACAAATGAAATCTCTGGTTCGGCCAAGGATGGAAGTTTCCGCCTAAGATGCGGACGCCCGTCCGCGAATGCCGACATGGTCGATGCGTCCTGCCGCGGCCGCGAAGGTTTCCGGCGGTCGAGAGCCCTCGTCGGACGACACCGTTGAGCGCCCATATCCGACTCCGCGACAAATTGACATCCGCCGGGTGATCGATGGAGGGCTCACAACTGCGGGATTTCACGATTCCTGTGAGAATTCGGCCACGCAGCCCGGCCGATTACAGCACGGAGGCTTGCTCGCCGATGCGTTCTGCGGCACAGAGAAACCGAACGGAACGGGAACTTTCACCACTCAGAAACCCTGAGCGTGTCACACTCGACGGCGATGCGCCGCCTGGACAATACCGTATGGACGAGACCAAAGACCTGTTCGGCTCCTTCGAAGAAGCGCCTGCGCCCGCGCGGCGGGCCGCCAGCCCACGCCCGGCCGATCCGCTCGTGCAGGCCAAGAAGGCCAGCGCGCCGAAGGATGCCAGCGACAGCTACAGCGCGGCCGACATCGAGGTCCTCGAAGGGCTGGAGCCTGTGCGGCGCCGGCCGGGCATGTATATCGGCGGCACCGACGAAAAGGCGCTGCACCATCTGTTCGCCGAGGTCATCGACAATTCGATGGACGAGGCGGTTGCCGGCCATGCCACCTTCATCGAGGTGGAACTCGGCGCCGACGGCTTCCTGACGGTCACCGACAACGGCCGCGGCATCCCGGTCGACGCGCATCCGAAGTTCAAGAACAAGTCGGCGCTGGAGGTCATCATGACCACGCTGCACGCCGGCGGAAAGTTCGACTCCAAGGTTTACGAGACGTCCGGCGGCCTGCACGGCGTCGGCGTGTCCGTGGTCAACGCGCTGTCGGACGTGCTCGAGGTCGAGGTCGCGCGCGGACGCCAGCTCTATCGCCAGCGTTTTGCGCGCGGCGTGCCGCAGGGCAAGCTCGAACAGCTCGGCGAGGTGCACAACAGGCGCGGCACCAAGGTCCGCTTCCATCCGGACGCCGACATCTTCGGCAAGGGCGCCGCCTTCGAGCCGGCGCGGCTCTACCGCATGGCGCGATCGAAGGCCTATCTGTTCGGCGGCGTGGAAATCCGCTGGAACTGCGATCCTTCCCTCATCAAGGAAAAGGACCAGACGCCGGCAAAAGCCGCCTTCCATTTTCCGGGCGGCCTGAAGGACTACCTCGCGGCTTCGCTCGGCGACGACTTCCAGGTGACGCGGGAGATCTTCGCCGGCAAGAGCGAAAAGCAAGGCGGCCACGGCTCGATCGAATGGGCGGTGACCTGGTTCGGCGGCGACGGCTTCGTCAACTCCTACTGCAACACCATCCCGACCAACGAGGGCGGCACCCACGAGATGGGCTTCCGCAACGTGTTGACGCGCGGGCTGAAGGCCTACGCCGACCTCACCGGCAACAAGCGCGCGGCCGTCGTCACCAGCGAGGACGTGATGATCTCGGCCGCCGGCATGCTGTCGGTGTTCATCCGCGAGCCCGAATTCGTCGGCCAGACCAAGGACCGGCTGGCGACCGTCGAGGCGATGCGCATCGTGGAATCGGCGCTGCGCGATCCTTTCGACCACTGGCTGGCCGACAATCCGCAGGAAGCGACGAAACTGCTCGACTGGGTCATCGCGCGCGCCGACGAGCGCGTGCGGCGGCGCCAGGAGAAGGAAATCTCGCGCAAGAGCGCGGTGCGCAAGCTGCGCCTGCCGGGAAAACTCGCCGACTGCACGCAGAACGCCGCGGCCGGCGCCGAGATCTTCATCGTCGAGGGCGACTCGGCCGGTGGCTCGGCCAAGCAGGCGCGCGACCGCGCCATGCAGGCCGTGCTGCCGCTGCGCGGAAAAATCCTCAACGTGGCGAGCGCCGGCCACGACAAGCTGACCGCCAACCAGCAGATCGCCGACCTCATCCAGGCGCTCGGCTGCGGCACGCGCTCGAAGTACCGCGAGGAGGATCTGCGCTACGACCGCGTGATCATCATGACCGACGCCGATGTCGACGGCGCCCACATCGCTTCGCTGCTGATCACCTTCTTCTATCAGGAGATGCCGCAGCTGATCGGCGGCGGCCACCTCTACATGGCGGTCCCGCCGCTCTATTCGATCCGCCAGGGCGGCAAGGTGGCCTATGCGCGCGACGACGCGCACAAGGAAGAGCTGCTGCGCACCGAATTCACCGGGCGCGGCAAGGTCGAGATCGGCCGCTTCAAGGGTCTCGGCGAGATGATGGCCGCGCAGCTCAAGGAAACGACGATGGACCCGAGGAAGCGCACGCTGCTCCGGGTCGAAGTGATCGACGACGTCCAGGTCACGAAAGGCGCGGTCGACGCGCTGATGGGCACCAAGCCGGAAGCGCGCTTCCGCTTCCTGCAGGAACGCGCCGAGTTCGTCGAAGAGCTGGATATTTAGGGGCCGCTAGGTGCGGCATGCTTTAGAACCACCCTTAGAAGGCCATTTTCCGCAAAAAATGCAACCCAGACGTTTATCGCATTCATTTCTTTCGCTTTTATGTTAAGTAGGCTGCTCGCGCGTCTCATAGTTGGGTGGCAGCAATGGCTAAGAAATCGATATTAGGTGTGAGTTTCAAAAAAGGACGCGTGC
>JAEUMA010000263.1 GCA_016793565.1 Rhizobiaceae bacterium | reverse complement strand
CATCCTGATTGTCGAGTTCTCCAAGGAGAAGCACGATGCCGGCGCCGATCTGGTCGAAGCCGCTATCGAGGGCGGGCACATGCGCTTCCGCGCGGTGCTGATGACGGCGATCGCATTCGTCCTGGGTTCGCTGCCGCTGCTGTTCACCACCGGCGCGGGAGCGGCAAGCCGCATCTCAATCGGCATCACGGTCGTCGCAGGCATGACCGCTGCCACGGTCTTCGGCATCCTCGTCATTCCCGGCCTCTACGTCCTGTTCGCGTGGATTGCCGAGCGCACGGGGAGAGTTCTGGCGCGGAGCGGAAAGGATGCCGGAGGCGACGCGGCAGCTTAGAAAAAGTCGCGCCGTGGGGACACTTCAGGAGTCCTTCGGTCCGCGACCGCCTGCGAGAGACGCCTTGAACGCGTCGCCGTAGTCCGGGTGCCAGCGCGAGAGCGGCGGACGGTTCTCCACGATATCGCCTGCGGCCCAGGCGATGCGGCGTTCGTCGAGATCGCGCGTCACCTCATTGTCCGGACACAGAATGTAGAAATCGCCGCGTTCCAGTCTTTCCAGCATGAAGGCCGCGGTCTGTTCCGGGGTCCAGGCTCCCTCCGGCTTTTCCGTGCGCCCACGCGCCGTCAGTTCGGAAAACACGAAGCCTGGGATCAGAAGGTGCGCGGTCAGCTTGCAGCCTGGCGTGTTGCGCAGTTCGTGCTGCAGCGCTTCGGTGAACACCTTCACGCCGGCCTTGGCGACATTGTAGGCGGGGTCGCCCGGCGGCGTTGTAATGCCTTGCTTGGAGCCGGTATTGATGACGAGGCCCGGTCGGCCGCGCTCGATCATGCCTGGCACGAAAAGCTGAGTGCCGTTGATGACACCCGAGAGGTTGACGTCGAGAACCCTCCGCCAGTTTTCGGCCGGCCCGAAGATGCCGCTGCCCGGCTGGATGCCGGCATTGTTCATCAGCACGTCGGTTCCGCCCCAGCGCTGCCTTGTGTCGGCCTCGAGACGCTTCAGATCATCGAGATTGCTGACATCGGCCTCGATCGCCGCGACGGACTTTCGACCACTCGGGGCCGCTTCTGCCAGTATGTCGGCGGCGTGCGCCAACCGCTCGGCGCCGAGATCGGCGATGCAGACGCGCATGCCGAGGCCGGCGAAGAGCTTCGCGGCGGCGAGCCCTATGCCGGCCGCTCCGCCCGTCACCACGCCAACGGCGTCCGGAACGAGTGCTGGATGCCCCATGATGATCTCCTTCTGAAATCGCCGCGTGTTTCGCCCGCTACATCGGTCTGCGAAGGCGGTTCCGCTTGGCACGGCCGGCGCGGTTAGCGCAAGCTTGCCCGTTGGCCAGCGTCATTCCCCTTCGGCCAGCGGTCGAGCCGACGCGCGAAAGTCGCGCCAGGGGTCGGCGACGGTGGCGATGCGGGCAGGGGCGTCCGCGACCGTGTAGCGTATCGGCTTTTCGGAAAGCTCTTCCCAGGCCAGCGGCATGGCGACCGGCGCGCCAGCCCGCGCTCGCGTCGCGTAAGGCGCGATCGCCGTCTGGTTGCGGCCATTGCGGAGGTAGTCCACCAGCACCCGCCCGACGCGCTTGGCCTTGGCGACGGTCGCGACATAGGCTTCCGGCTCGGCCGCGGCCATGTCGTCCGCGATACCCTTGGCAAATCCCTTGACGGCATCCCAGCCCGCCCGCGGCCGAAGCGGTGCGACGACATGCAGTCCCTTGCCGCCAGAAGTCTTGACGAAGCTCGCTAGACCGCTGTCGGAAAGGCGCCTGCGCACCTCGTTCGCCGCCGCCACGATCTGCGGCCACTCGACGCCTTCGCCGGGATCGAGATCCATAACGATCTGGTCGGGATGTTCGAGGTCGCGCAGGCTCGACTGCCAGGGATGGATTTCCAGCGCGGCGGCCTGGACCAGGCCCAGCAGGCCGTCCAGGCTGTCGATGGCGACCAGAGGCTGATCACTGTTGTCAAGCGGGTCGTCGAAAGTGACGATAGCGTCGCTGATGCCCTTCCAGGCATGTTTCTGGAAGAAGCACTGTTGCGAAGCCCCTTCCGGACAGCGCAGCAGCGCTAACGGGCGCGATTCCATGAAAGGACGCATCAGCGGCCAAACCTGGACGTAGTAGTCCGCCAGTCCCTGCTTTGTGACGCCGGCGTCCTGCCAGTAGACGCGGTCGGGATTGGTCAGTTCGGTCGCGTGCCGCCCCTTCGGCGGCGATGGCTTGCTCTCCGACATCCTCTCCTCCGCTTGGCCGGTAGATGACCCAAAGGATGGGGCGGCATGCGGCCGACGTCCAGTGGCGATTGCGCGGCTGGACGTCGGGAGTGGTCGTAAGGATCAGGCCAGCGTATAGGCCGTCTTGACCGTCGTATAGAATTCCGCGGCGTAGCGGCCTTGCTCGCGCGGGCCGTAGCTTGAGCCTTTGCGGCCGCCGAACGGCACGTGGAAATCCACGCCCGCCGTCGGCAGGTTCACCATCACCATGCCGGCCTCGGCGTTGCGCTTGTAGTGTGTCGCGTGCTTCAGGCTGGTGGTGCAGATGCCGGACGACAGGCCGAACGGCGTGTCGTTGGCCGCGTGAAGCGCCTCGTCGTAATCCTTGACGCGGATGACCGAGGCGACCGGACCGAAGATTTCCTCCTGCGAGATGCGCATGGCATTGGTCGCCTCGGTGAACAGCGCCGGCTGCAGGTAGAAGCCGGGCGTCTCGCGGTTCAGCCTCTCGCCGCCGAACGCCAGCTTCGCGCCTTCCTCGCGGCCGATGGCCACATATTTCTCGTCCTGGTCGAGCTGACTCTGATCGACCACTGGGCCGATCTGGGTGCCGGCCTTCAGGGCGTCATCCACCACTAGCGCCTTCAGCTTTTCGGTCACCGCCGACACGAAACGGTCGTGGATGCCCTGGGTGACGATTAGCCGCGAGGACGCCGTGCAGCGCTGTCCGGTCGAGAAGAATGCGCCGTTGATCGCGCATTCCACCGCTATGGCGAGGTCGGCGTCGTCCAGCACAACCAGCGGGTTCTTGCCGCCCATTTCGAGCTGGAACTTGCGGCCGTGTTCCACGCTTGCCTGCGCCACGCGCTTTCCGGTTCCCACGGAACCGGTGAAGGTGATGGCGTCGATATCGGCGCTGTCCAGCATCGCCTGACCGACGACCGATCCCTTGCCCATCACCAGATTGAGCGCGCCCTTGGGCAACCCCGCGCGGTGCAGGATGTCGACGATCGCCCAGGCGCAGCCCGGCACTAGGTCGGCCGGCTTGAAGATGACGGTGTTGCCGTAGCAGAGTGCCGGTGCGATCTTCCACGCCGGGATGGCGATCGGAAAGTTCCAGGGCGTGATGATACCGACCACGCCGACCGCCTCGCGGGTCACCTCCACCCCGACGCCCGGCCGGACGGAGGGGATGGCCTCGCCCGCGAGCCGCAAGGCCTCGCCGGCGAAGAAGTCGAAGATCGGCGCGGCGCGGATGGTTTCGCCAATGCCTTCCGGCAGCGTCTTGCCTTCTTCGCGTGAGAGCAGCCTGCCGATCTCGTCCTTGCGGGCCAGGATTTCG
>JAEUMA010000240.1 GCA_016793565.1 Rhizobiaceae bacterium | reverse complement strand
AGAACAGCCAGCCTCGGCGACCGGCGAGCTCGCCCAGAAGCGCCACCACCATTGCCGGGAAGAATGCGAAATAGCCGACGAAGAGCGCAACCACCGGAACCGACACGAAGGCTGGGCCGGCCATGAAGTCGCCGAGCTTGTCAGCCGGAGCGCCGAGCGCGCCATACCAGATCAGATGCAGGAAGGCGCTGGCGGCCATCGCGGCGACGGCGAAGCCGAGGATCATCAGCGCGAAGCGGCCGAGATAGACGAATACGCGGTTCAAGCCTCGCCGTGCCCGGCGATCATCATCGCCTCCAGCGCCAGGCGCTCGCTCTTGCGCATGCGTTCGGATTCCGACTTGAGCTGGCCGCAGGCGGCAAGAATGTCGCGTCCGCGCGGCGTGCGGATCGGCGAGGCGTAGCCGGCGCTGTTGACATAATCCGCGAAGGTCTCGATCGTCTCCCAGTCCCAGCACTGGTAGTTCGTGCCGGGCCAGGGATTGAACGGGATCAGGTTGATCTTGGCCGGAATGCCCCTCAGCAGCCGCACCAGCTCCTTGGCGTCGGCGAGGCTGTCGTTGACGTCCTTCAGCATCACGTATTCGAAGGTGATGCGCCGCGCGTTGGAGAGGCCGGGATAGCGCCGGCAGGCTTCCATCAGTTCCTTCAGCGGGTACTTCTTGTTGATCGGCACCAGCATGTCGCGCAGATCGTCGCGCACGGCGTGCAGCGAAATCGCCAGCATCACGCCGATTTCCTCGCCGGTGCGCGTGATTTCCGGCACGACGCCCGACGTCGACAGCGTGATGCGGCGTTTCGACAGCGACAGCCCGTCGCCGTCGGCGGCGACCAGCAGCGCCTGCTTGACGTTGTCGAAATTGTAGAGCGGCTCACCCATGCCCATCATGACGATATTGGAGACTTTTCGCCCCTCGGCCGGCACGATGGCGCCGTCCGGCGTGTCGCGGTCCGGGAAATCTCCGAGCCGGTCGCGCGCCACCAGAAGCTGCGACAGGATTTCCTCCGAGGTCAGGTTGCGCACCAGCTTCTGCGTGCCGGTGTGGCAGAAGGAGCAAGTCAGCGTGCAGCCGACCTGGCTGGAGATGCAGAGCGTGCCGCGGCCCTCTTCCGGAATGTAGACGGTCTCGATCTCGACCGGCCGACCGGCGCCCCGCGGCGGAAAGCGGAACAGCCACTTGCGCGTGCCGTCGGCGGAAATCTGCTCCTCGACGATTTCCGGTCGCGCGATGGTGAAGTGGCGCGCAAGCTCGGCGCGCATATCCTTCGACACGTTCGCCATGTCGGAAAAATCAGAAACGCCGCGCACATAGAGCCAGTGCCAGAGCTGCTGCACGCGCATCCGCACCTGGCGGTCCGGCACGCCGATACCGCGCAGCGCTTCGCCTAGGCTTTCGCGCGACAGGCCGACCAGCGAACCCTTTTCGGGCGCGGCTGCCTGGCGGGGGCCGGTGGGCCTTGCGAGGTCTATCGAAAAACTCATCCTCACGCTTCCGTGATGCGGCGGGCTGCGGCGTTGGCCAAAGCGTCGCGATCGGTCAGATTCGCTCCGTACGCTTTAGATCCTTGTTTCTCGCGTCTCTCGGTCTCGAAACCGGTTCATACTTTCGGGAGACACGTTCCAGGCGATTACCACGAGCCGGCCGCCGCGTCACCGTCCGTCAAAAATGCAAGCGGCCGGGCGTCGCCCGGCCGGCAGGGACGTGGTGCTGCGAAAGCCTATTTGCAACTCGCGATCGAGGTCAGCGCTGCCGAAATGCCCTTGAGCGAGAAGACGTATTTCGTCGGGTTGCCGCGGCCGGACTTGGCCGACACCTGCATGTCGCTGCCGGCCTTCATCGCCGCGATCAGTGCCGGTTCCTCGGCGGCGTTCTCCACCCAGGCCGACTTTCCCTTGGTGAACATCGAGAATGTCTTGCCGGCGACCGTGACCTGGACCTTGGAATTCGCCTGGAAATCGTACGAGGCGATGAACTGCGGCTCGTAGGTCACCTTCTGGCCGGGGCGCTGGCTGACGAAGAAGAAGATGTCGCCGTGATCCAGCGTCGGCGGCTGCTTGTCGGTCGGCACGGTCAGCACGTAGCAGACCTTGCCATTGTTCTGGGCATAGCTGTACGTGCCCCAGGCATTGTGCTGCCCGATTTTGGTGGCGGACTGGGCATGGGCCGGTTGAGCGACTGCCATTGCTATCGCCGCCAGGCCACAAGCCACTGCAATCAATCCACGCATCGTCACCGCTTTCCTTGTGTTCGTCTCTGCGGAAGCAGGCCGACTGCCTCCGCCCGCCCAAACCTCAATTTGAATTAATCGGGGTTACCAAACGGTGAACAAGCGACCAACACGGCATCGCAACGCACCCGTTTCCCACCGGCTCCCGTGCATGGAAGCCGATCAAGCCGAGGAAAACGGCAACAGTTTGACTTTTGTTTCGGACTGTAACGGCGGCCGTGCCTGCACGGGCAGTGGCCGCGAAAGCGTGCTCAGTCCTGCTGGGCCAGCGCGGCCTGCGCCGCGTCGCGATGCGCCTGGGTCATATGCGCGCGGATGGCGGCTAGCGCCGCCGTAAGAACCGCGACGTCGTCGGTGAAGCCGATGCCGACCAGAATGTCGGGAATGGCGTCCGCGGGCATCACGAAATAGGCCAGCGCCGCCAGCATCACAGCCTTGGCTCTGAGCGGCGTGCGGGTGTCGAGCGCGCAATAATAGCTCGCCACCACATCCTGCATGAAGGGAACATGCCGGGCCGCGCGCTTCACCGTCGGCCAGAACTTTTCTCGAACGGTCGCCTCGTCGGCTTCGCTTTTCGTCCAGGAAAAACCGGTCTTCCAGTTGTTGGCCATCGCGCTTCGGGACAATCCTCCTCGGTGCATCGCATTCCGATGCCTCATCAATGTGGGAATGGTGGCCGCCGATACAAGACCTCGCCGATGCCGTCGGGCTCAACCCTTGGCGAAACGCTCCATCTTGCGCGCCAGTTTGAAGTCGAGCTCGGTGACGCCGCCGGCATCGTGCGTGTTGAGGGTCACCTCGACGGTGCGGTAGACGTTCGACCAGTCTGGATGGTGGTCCATCTTCTCGGCCGCCAGCGCACACCGCGTCATGAAGGCGAACGCCTCGGAAAAGTCGCGGAACTCGTAGCGTTTGCCGATAGAGGCGCCGTTGGCGCCTATAGTCCAGCCTTCCAGTCCGGCCAGCTCTGCGTCGATCGTCTCGCGGCTCAGTTTTTC
>JAEUMA010000220.1 GCA_016793565.1 Rhizobiaceae bacterium | reverse complement strand
TTACGGCCTACCCTCGCGCGGCGATGCTTTCGGCGCGCCCGCGCAGCAGGCGAGAAAGCGGACTTGTCGGCCGCGCGCTCTCGCGAGCGAGGGTCAGTGCCAGCGCCTTGTCGTGCAGGCCGGCACGGATCGCGGCCTCGATCAAAGTGAGTTCGACCACGTCGCGTTGTGCATGGCTGCCGCCGAAGCGGTGAGCGATGGCCCGGATAGTTTCGATCCGGGCGACGACATCGGCATACCGCCCCTCGCCGAAGGCGGCGATGGCCAGCGTCAGCGGATGGCCGACATCGCGCGTGAAAGACGCGTTGTCGCCGCCGGAAAGCACTGCTTCCCGCTGTGTCGCGAGCAGATCCCTCGCGGAATCGTCCCGCCCGGCGCCTACGAAAGCCATCATCGCGTGCATGTCGTTGAAGGCGTAGTTGCCGGCCTTGGCCTTAGGCGCCCAGCAGTCCGCCAGGCCGACCCATCGGTCACCAACGTCGACCCCGCCCAGATGGAGCCGCCATAGCAGTGCGGAGGCGTCAACCAGGTTCAGCGCCAGCGTCGGGCCCACGCCTGCCAGATGCCCGTCATAAAGCGCCAGCACCGCGTCGACATCGCCGAGATCGTAGTGGAAAAGCGCCAGATGCCACCAATTGTGCACCTGGAGAAAGCTGTCGCCTGTCCAGCCTGCCTCGTTGCCGCGCATCCAGGCGATACCGTCGCTCTGCCGGCACTGCATCTCCATCACGTGCGCTACCGCGTGCTGCCCCCAGCCGTCGCGCGGTTCCAGCGCGACGGCGTGGCGGCCATGCCTCTCGGCGACCGCATAATCCCCGTTTTCTTCAAGGCCGAAGGCGTAAGCCGCATGGACGGCGTGGCTACCGGGCATCGGGTCGCTCCACGCCGGCAGGGCCCGTGCGATGCGGTCGCGCAGAAGCGTCGCATTGCCGGTGAAGAAGTCGACCTGATGGCCGGCCTGCAGCGCAAGCACGTCGCGCGGGTGCTGCGCCGACACCGCGAGCAGAAGTTCACCCGCCCGGTGCCATTCTCCCGCGGCCAGCGCGCCGAGCGCCGCCACATGCCCGCGTTCGCGTTCGGTCGCGGGCAGTGCCTGCGCCGCCGCGTGGCACGCCTGCACGGTCGGCATCGCTTCGGCGTCGGTGCTGAGGCCGAAGAGATAGCCTTTCAGCACATGCGCCATCACGAAGTCCGGACGTAGCGCGATCGCCGCGTCGACCGAGCCGACCGGATCGCCGGCAAAGCGTTGCAACTCGCCTAGGCCCTTTTCATAAAACTCCAGGCTGCCGGCATCGGCACCCGAAAGCGGTAGTCCGAGAGCGTCGAGAGTTTCCATCAATTGCCCGAACGTATAGCGACGGTTGCGACACCCGCGCCCACCAGAAGCGTCCCGCCGGTGCGATTGAAGGCCCGGATCGCGCGGGGATTGCGCACCACGCCGCGCGCCTTGGACGCCACGAAGGCGTAGCCGAGCGCATTGGCGAAAGCGAGCGTCAGGAAGGTCGCCTCGAAGATCAGCATCTGCGTCCAGAAATCGCCGTGGCGGTCGAGGAACTGCGGCAGGAACGCCACGAAGAAGGTGATACTCTTCGGGTTGAGCGCCGTGACGAGCCAAGCATGGGCCAACAGCTTGGCGGCCGAGGCCGGCTCCGTCCGCGGCGCGGCATCGAGCGTTCCCCCGGCGCGGAACAGCTTCACGCCGAGATAGATCAGATAGGCGGCCCCCGCCCATTTCAGGATGGTGAACACGGTGGCCGAGGCCATCAGCAAGGCACCAATGCCCAGCATCGACAGCGTCATGGCGGTGAAGTCGCCAACCGCCACGCCGAGCGAGATGGGAAGCGCGGTCCGCCAACCCTGGCCGAGCGCATAGGACACCACCAGCAGGATCGTCGGCCCGGGTATCACGAGAAGAACGGCGGAAGCGGCGGCGAAGGCCAGCCAGGTTTCGAACGACATGGAACTCTCCTTGCAAAGAAAAGGATAAATCCACCGGCCGGCGCTCGTGTAAAGAGCCTTGTTGCGGCCGCCGAATCTAGCGCACCTACCGCCGCAGATAGGCTTCGGCTATCGCCCGCATGCGCGACTGCCCGAAACTCGGCCCATGACCGCCGTGGACTATACTGACCGGGAGCTCGGTCAGCCGCCGCATCGTGCGCCGATAGTCGCCAAGGTCCGAGCACGGCAGCTGATCGTAGAGCTCGTCGTCATAGATGGCGTCGCCCGAAAACAGCAGGCCGTCCGCCTCGTCGTAAAGTCCTATGCAACCAGGCGAGTGGCCGGGCAGCGCAAGAACGCTGAAGCGGCGGTCGCCGAGGTCGATCCTGTCTCCCTCCTCCAGCAGCCGGCCGAGCCGAGCGGGCTCGATGGCATAGGTCGCGGCGTTCCAGCCGGCATGAGGCAGCGCGGAGACGGGATCATCCATTGCTCGGAACCAGTCCGCGTAGGTCGCCGCGTCGTCCATGGTCGCGAACGCCTCCGCCTCCGCCCGCGGCCCGGCGCGGTCAGAAAACTCGTGCAGCGAGCCGACATGGTCGGCATGCACATGGGTGGCGACCGCCAACAGCGGCTTGCCGGGCGTGATCGGCAAAGCCGGCGTCAGCGGGGCGAGCCCCATGCCGGCGTCCACCAGAAGATCGCGGTCGCGGCCTTGCATGAAGTAGAGATTGGCCCGGAACACCGCATTCAGATGCGGCTCGGTCAGCGTGAAAAGGCCCGGCG